>WGCX01000020.1 GCA_015493575.1 Desulfobacteraceae bacterium
GTTTTTGTCGAAGGTATGAGAAGTGTTCTTTACTATGTTAATTATTGTGAAGATATGGCCTTGATTGCAAAAACGGAAGAAGAAAAACAGAAATTCATGGGCATTATTGAAGTTTTGACTCCAATTGCCAAGGGATATGTTACTGACAGGGCCTTCGAGGTGTGCAGCCAGGGCATGCAGGTTTACGGAGGATACGGGTTTATTGAAGAATATCCCATGGCGCAGCTTCTCCGTGACTGCAGGATCACAATGATTTATGAGGGCACCAACGGTATCCAGGCAATGGATCTTTTGGGCAGGAAACTCGGCCTTGACAAGGGAAAACATGTGATGAATCTTTTTGGAGAAATTAAGAAAACCATTGCCCGTGCCGGAAAAATTCCTCAATTAGAAAGTTATACTGAAAAAGTTGAAGAAGCATTGACGCGACTTGGAGAAGTTGCCGTTCACATGGGACAGACCGCAATGAGCGATAAAATCCTCAACGCCTTTGCCAATGCACACCCCTTCCAGGATGCAACCGGTGATGTGATCATGGCCTGGATGCTTTTGTGGAGGGCATCAATTGCCGCTGAAAAAATTAAAAAAGCAAAGAAGAAAGACAAACCCTTTTATGATGGCCTTTTAAAATCCCTGCAGTTTTTTGTTGAGTCATATCTGCCCCTTACCATGGGAAATCTTAATGCTCTCATGACATCGGGAAGTGCAGCAATTGATATTGACGAGGCCTCTTTCCCGGCTTAGAGTAAATTTTGGGGGGAGTTAAAACAGATAATGAATATTGATATTTTCATGGAAAAGCTGGGGCAGTGCTATAAGCAATGGGACAGTCCTGTGATCACCCTTATTGCAAAAAGAAAATCAGATCCTTTTTTAATACTGGTTTCAACGATTATTTCCTTAAGGACCAAGGATGAAGTCACAATAAAAGCATCACAAAGACTTTATGAAAAGATTAAAACCCCCCATGATGCTGTACAGTCAGGACATGAGGCCATTGCCAAAATGATTTATCCTGCTGGTTTCTATCCTACAAAGGCAAAAAGAATTGTTGAAATCAGCAGGATTCTTCTTGAAAAATATGATGGAAAAGTGCCATCCGATATGAATGACCTCCTCGCGCTTCCCGGAGTGGGCCGGAAAACTGCAAACCTTGTTCTTATTGAGGCGTTTGGAAAGGCTGCCATATGCGTTGATACCCATGTTCACAGGATCAGTAACAGAACAGGGTATGTGAAAACCGATTCCCCGGATGCAACGGAAATGGCCTTAAGGAAAAAACTGCCGTTAAAGTACTGGAAAATGTACAATGAAATTCTTGTGGCATTTGGTCAGAAGCTTTGCAGACCGGTTTCTCCATGGTGCAGTAAATGCCCTGTTTCAGAAATGTGCAGGAAAAAAGGCGTGATAAAGTCAAGATGAGTTTTTTGCAGAATGCTCTTGTCATCGGTTCCTGTCCATCAATTCCTGTGTCAGAATGTTTTCTTGTCCTTACTTAGGATCGAAAATTTTATAAGTTGAACGAGATTGCTTGTCTTCCGGCCCATCTACTTCGTTGCATCAAAGGTCGAATACGTTGAGTATGCAACCTTTAATGCGCCTTGTACATGGACCGGAATTCTGCGCTATTTCTGTTCAACTTATTTCATCTCCGATCCTTACTGTGTCAAAATATTTTGCTGTGTCAGATTTTTTTATGTTTATTGTTGACAAAAGCTTAACATATCTATAGGACATGATAATTATGTTAAGTAATCAAACAGAAAACTTTTTTATGCAGGCAGATTCTACTCTGGGGATAACTCTGTGGTGGCGTGGTTTCTGGTTTTTTTATCAAAATCCTGCATGCCGGTTTGATTTCTGACTGATATTAAATAAAAATTAAGGATGATAATCAAAGGCTGCAGGAAAATCCTGGAGCTTTTTTTATTTTAAAGGCTTCGGGAAATAAAATCCCGCAAGCCTTTTTTTATTGCTGTTAAAATCGTCTGATTATAAAATAGAAAATTTTTCAGGTTCCATAACTGATTTATGTTTGAAATGTTATTGGTCAGTATGGAGAGTTGAAAAAAAAGAGAAAAAAAGGGGTAAGTACAATGCTGATAGTAATGAAACAGGGTGCAACAAAAGAAAAGATTGACGGAATTATTAAAATGGCTGAAAAAAGGGGATATATGGCACGTCCCATTCCCGGAGGAGACAGGGTGTCAATTGGTATTTTATACAATAAAGGTTCGGTTGATGCCGGTCATTTTTTAGGTCTTGCCGGTGTAAAAGAGGTTATTCCCGTGACAAAACCATACAAACTTGTCAGCAGGGAAGTGCAGCAGGACAACACAATTGTAAAAATCGGTGATGCCGTGTTTGGCAATGGCAGCCTGCCGGTTATTGCAGGCCCCTGCGCCATAGAAAGTGAGGACCAGGCCCTTGCCATAGCTAAAGCAGTTAAAAAAGCAGGGGCACAACTTTTCAGGGGCGGGGCTTTCAAGCCAAGAACTTCTCCCTATTCATTCCAGGGGCTTGGCAGGCAAGGTCTTGAAATACTTGCAAAGGTAAGAAAGGAAACCGGGCTTCCTGTTGTTACTGAAATCATGGATATTGAGCATTTTGACATGGTGGAAGAGTATGCTGATCTTGCACAGATAGGGACAAGAAACATGCAGAATTTCAGTCTTTTAAAACGGGCCGGGAAATCATCCATTCCTGTAATGCTGAAAAGGGGAATGTCTGCAACCCTTGAAGAATGGCTCATGGCCGCTGAGTATATCATGGAAGAGGGCAATGAGCAGGTGATCCTCTGTGAAAGGGGAGTGAGAACCTTTGTCAGGCACAGCAGAAACACCCTGGACCTGTCCGTTATCCTTGCCGTGAAAAAAGAAAGTCATCTTCCAGTGATTGTTGATCCAAGCCATGCAGCAGGTGTCAGGGATCAGGTCATGCCCCTTGCCTTTGCATCATCAGCCGTGGGGGCTGACGGACTCATGATCGAGGTTCACCATAAACCGGAAGAGGCTTTAAGCGACGGTGCCCAGTCTCTTTATCCTGTCCAGTTTGAACTGCTTATGGAAAAGGTAAATAAAATCCATGATCTTACATGCGCCGCAGCAGGGGAAAAATCATGAAAACCCTGTGTGTTAAGGGAGAAAAAGGTGTTTCGAGAATCCATGTGGGGGAAAAACTTGTAAACGTAGAAAAGTATCTCCCCCATGGAAAAATAGTCATAATAACTGATGAGACCGTAAAAAAATACTATTATTCCGATTTCCCCGACTGCCCTGTGATTATCATCGGTCAGGGTGAAGAAAACAAAACCCTTGATACATGCAAAAAAATTTATAAAGAGCTGATCCGCCTTGAAGTTGACAGGGAAACTTTTATCCTCGGTATAGGAGGCGGAATTGTATGTGATATTACAGGTTTTATTGCTTCAACCTATATGAGGGGATTAAAATTCGGCTTTGTATCCACAACCCTTTTATCCCAGGTGGATGCAAGTGTGGGCGGGAAAAACGGCGTTAATTTTGATTCATACAAAAATATGGTGGGGCTGTTCTGCCAGCCTGAATTTGTGATCTGCGATATATCGCTTTTAAACACTCTGCCTGAAAAAGAGATCTCCAATGGATTTGCCGAGATCATAAAGCATGCGTTAATTACTGATGCTGCAATGTTTGATCTTCTTGAAAAGAATTTTCAAAAGGCCTTAAAACTCGATCCTGAAACAATTTTATACCTTGTCACGGAATCCGTCAGAATAAAGGCAGCTGTCGTGCAAAAGGATGAAAAAGAGGCGGGAGAAAGACGAAAACTTAATTTCGGGCATACAATAGGACATGCCATGGAAAAAATCACAAATCCGGGCCATGGCAGGGCCGTTTCCATGGG
This sequence comes from Desulfobacteraceae bacterium, assembly GCA_015493575.1. Lineage (GTDB taxonomy): Bacteria > Desulfobacterota > Desulfobacteria > Desulfobacterales > Desulfobacteraceae > WGCX01. Next base: position 3,886 of record WGCX01000020.1, read on the forward strand.
CATGGTGGCAGCATCGCTTTTTTCCTGTGAAAAAGGGTTCATAACGGAAGAAAAATGCAGGAAAATTTCAGATCTTCTTGAAAAATTTGACCTGCCCGTGAATTTTGATATGGATTCCCGGATAATAATGGAAAATATGCAAAAAGATAAAAAAAGGGCAGGAGACAGGATTTATTTTGTTTTTCTTTCAGATATAGGGCGGTGCAGGGTTGATCTCATTACAATAGATGAACTTGAAGATTTTATGATACACCTCTGAAATGGGAAATGCAGTCACTCCGCATTATTGTATATTTTTTTGTGAAGCCGTACAGGGGGCTTTAGATCTGCCTCATGGCAGTTATACATAAAAAGAATGATATTTAAAAAACAAGCCGTGCACCTTTAATGCGCCTCTGCCCAGTTTGCGCCAACGCCTATATTGACTTTGAGGGGCACCTTAAGGTCAAACACGTTTTCCATTACATCCTTTGCAAGGCTGACCAGGGCTTCCTGTTCTTTTTCAGGAACCTCAAAAACAATTTCATCGTGGACTGATATTAGCATTTTTGATTTCATTTTATTTTTCTTTAATGCTTTGTCCATATTGATCATGGCAAGTTTTATGAGATCTGCGGCACTGCCCTGAATGGGAGTGTTAATGGCTGCCCGTTCGGCAAATTTTCTGATATTTGCATTGGATGAATTTATCTCTGCAAGGTGGCGTTTCCTTCCAAGTAATGTGGATGTTTCACGGGTTTGTCTTGTTTGTGCTATGGTGTTGTCTATGAAACTTTTCACCCCTGAATATCTTGCAAAATAGTTGTCAATATAGGTCTGTGCCATTTTTCTGCTTATGCCAAGCTCCTTTGCAAGTCCGAATGAACTCATTCCGTAAACAATTCCAAAATTAATCGCCTTTGCCTGACGTCTTAAATCATCTGTTATAAAATCGGGAAACACCTGGAACACTTCAAGTGCCGTTCTCGTGTGTATATCCTCATCATTTTTAAATGCGTCAATTAAAATTTCATCTTCAGCGCAGTGGGCAAGGATCCTGAGCTCAATCTGTGAATAATCGGCAGATACAAGAAGAGAGCCCTTTTCAGGGATAAATGCCTGTCTTATCTCTTTTCCTTCCTTTCCCCTCACAGGAATGTTCTGGAGATTGGGGTCCGAGCTTGAAAGCCGTCCCGTTACTGTGATGGTCTGGTTGAAAGAAGTGTGAATCCTTCCTGTCTCAGGGTGGATAAGCTCCTGGAGCGAATCGGAATAGGTTGATTTTAATTTGCCAATGGATCGGAATCTCAAAATTTTTTGGGGAAGTTCATGGTCTTCGGCAAGTTTTGTCAATACATCAATATCCGTAGAATAGCCTGTTTTTTTTTGGTTTTTTTCTGTACGGGAAGTTTGAGCTTTTCAAAGAGAATCTCACCGAGCTGTTTGGGAGAATTAATATTGAACTTTTCCCCTGCCATTGCAAAAATTTCTTTTTCAAGCTCTGCAAGTTCCTCACCGAAAATTTCAGAAAGTTTTTCAAGTTTATGTTTATCAATTTTTATCCCGTTCATCTCTATTTTTGCAAGAACCGGAATAAGTGGGATCTCGATCTCTTCCAGCAGCCTTAGAAGTTCTTTTTCCCCAAGCTTTTTCTTTAATATTTTACTTGCCATGAAAGTGATGTCTGCATCTTCGCAGGCGTAGTCCACAGCCTCTTCCACTGGAATTTCCCCAAACCCTTTCTGGTTTTTCCCCTTGCCTGTAACATCTTCATATTTGATTGTTTTGTGATCAAGAAGATCCATGGCTATGGAATCAAGGCTGTGACCCCTGCGAGTTGGATTGACAAGATAGGATGCGATCATGGTATCAAAGGCAATGCCGCGGATTTTTATCCCGTATTTTGCAAAAATAATATAATCGTATTTAATATTCTGCCCGATTTTTGCTATTTTCCGGTTTTCAAGGAGAGGTTTGACGATTTCAAGCACCTTATTTATGTCAGGCTGAACAAATTTTTTTTCATTATTTTTTCCCTTCTCCTCCTTTTTCTCTTCTTCTGTTCCTTCCTGCTTTCTTCTGTCATGACCCACGGGTATATAAAACCCCTGATTTTCTCTGTATGAAAACGACATTCCCACAAGGGACGCATTCATCGGGTGTTTTGATGTTGTTTCCGTATCAACTGCAAAAATTTCTGCTTTTTCAAGTTTTTTAACAAGCTTTTTAATCTCGGAAATTTCTGTAACCGCTTTATAATCTTTTGGGACAGCAGGTTTTTCACCTGCAAATTCGCGGTAAAGATTTTTAAATTCAAGTTCTTTAAAAAGAGAAGATAGCTTTTCATTATCAAAGGGCTCAAGCTTGAATTTTTCAAAATTTTCTTCAACTTCTGCAAATTTATCAATGACAACAAGCTTACGGCTTAAAAAGGCCTGGTCTTTGTTTTCCGTTAATTTTTTATACAGGCTTTTTTTCTTTTTAATGGAATCTATATTTTCATATATCCCTTTTATGGAAGAAAATTCATTGAGCAGTTTTAAAGCGGTTTTGGGGCCAATTCCCGGAACTCCCGGAATATTGTCTGCAGAATCGCCGCAAAGGCCAAGCATATCAATTATCTGTTCCGGAATCAGATTAAATTTCTGTTTTATGGATTCTTTATCAATAAATTTTTCTTTCATGGGGTCCCATATCACTGAATTGTCCGTTACAAGCTGCATAAAATCCTTGTCCCCTGTAACCATAACGGCATTAAATCCTTTTTCTTCGGCAAGTCTTGCATAGGTACCGATGAGATCATCTGCCTCAAATCCTGTTTGTTCCACAAGCGGGATGTTGAAAGCTGAAACAATTTTTTTGATATAAGGGATCTGTAATGCCATTTCATCCGGCATGGGAGGGCGGTTTGCCTTGTAATCCTCAAACATCTCATGCCTGAACGTGGGTCCTTTTACATCAAAAAACACAATGGCATATTCAGGTTCTTTTTCCTTAATAAGTTTGAGAAGAATTCTTGTGAACCCAAATGTTGCATTGGTTGGAATTCCCTTTGAGGTGGAAAGTGACCTTATGGCGTGGAAAGCCCGGTGAAGATATGCGCTTCCGTCAATTAAATAGATTGTTTTTCCCATGATTTTCCATTTTTATTTTAGTTTTTCATCTTTGTTTTTGGTTTTCTTTGGCAAAAGAATTACAAGTTCCGTTTTGGTTCTGTCTTGCCCGGGTTCGGTTTTTAATTTTCAGCGGTTTCAAAAGCTCAATATCCTGGCTTTTGTCATGGGCGATTCGATTATAACGCTTATCACACACCTTTGATTATAACATTTTTACACGCCCTTAAGCCATTTATAACTGCCATGAGGCAGATTTTAACCGCGTTACAGAGCCTCAAAAAATCAAAGATTCTCAACGAACATAGAAAGAGCATCAGTTACTCTGTCAAAAATGAGCTCTTTCTTATAAAATTTTATACAGATAAAATATTTGTTTGTTGACACAAAAGCAATAAAAAGTATTTTTTTGTTTTTATTATGGTCTGCTTTTTCATATAGCGGCCATGAGGCAGATCTGAACTGCGTTACAGTGCCTCAAAGAATCTAAGATTATGACAAAATATAAAAAATGGCATGATGCCGCCCCCTGCGGCCAGTGGATCCAGCCCGAGACCGTCGGCGGCCCTTTTGCCCTGCCGGCCTAAAGCGCAGGAACTGCGGTCAGGTATGTCCTCAAACAGCCTGCGCTTCTTAACGCCCGGCAGGGCAAAAGGGCTGATCGCCTTTGGTTCTGATGGGCTGGATCCACTGGCCGCAGGGGGCTTACGCTACCGATACCTTGAACTGTATTTTTATATAAACCGCCAATTCACACGAGTACCGGGTTGGATGGAATTTTTAATCCTTGAAATACTCAATGTATTACTTAAGGTGAAAATTTTCATCCACTTTGTACTCTTAAACATTTTTATATTTTCGTTTACTCACTAAATAATTAGCATTGCCGTCACTGTTTACAATTACAA
>WGCX01000021.1 GCA_015493575.1 Desulfobacteraceae bacterium
GAACATTAAAGATTTAAGAGGGTCAGGCTTTCCTTATTGTCATTATCTCAACTTTTGAGGTTAACATATATTTATAGTTTGATAACAACGAATAAGAAAAGCCTGACCCCCGTTTTGAAAAAATTTCAATTAAAAAACTTGATAATCGAGTGTAAAGATTTTTAACAATGAGAGTTTTTATATTTGTCAGAATCTTTGATTCTTAGAGGCAGTCTGAGAGAATCCAGATTGGCCTCATGGCCGTTAGTACGAACAATCGTTATTGTGCAGGTCATAAATGCTCTTTTCACAGTCCTGAACGTTTGGACAGATAAGGATCGAAAATTTTATAAGTTGAACGAGATTGCTTGTCTTCTTTTCCCATCTACTTCGTTGCATCAAAGGTAAAAATACGTTGAGTATGCAACCTTTAATGCGCCTTGTACATAGGGTAAGAATTCTGCGCTATTTCTGTTCAACTTATTTCATCTCCGATCCTTAGTTTTTTAGTGTGTCCTGATGGTTCTGTTTATAATTTATATTGTTCTAATGGTCAATATCTTTATTGGTTCTCTGCTGTCCTATCATGGATTCTAAAAGTTTTACAAGTGGTTTTAATGTCTCCTGCCTTGTTGCTGTTATCATAAGCCCCTGATTTAACAGCCACGGGTCGCTGAATTCAGTGATATCAACAAGATCCTGTTTGTTTAACAGATAGACCACCGGTTTTTTATCAAGGCTTAAGTCTGCAAGTATTTTTTCCACGGATTCCATCTGCTGCCTGTGGCGGGGATTACTGATATCGATCACGTGGAGCAGGATATCAGCATCTTCAAGTTCCTCAAGGGTTGCATGGAACGCTTCCATCAACTCGCCGGGCAGATCCTGAATAAATCCCACGGTATCTGTTATAATAACTTCAATATTTTTGGGAAATTTAAGTCTTCTGCTCGATGGATCAAGAGTTGCAAACAGCTTGTTGGCTGCCGTTATTCTGCTTTTTGTAAGGGTGTTTAACAGAGTTGATTTGCCTGCATTGGTGTAACCCACAATTGAGATCACGGGAACCTGCTGTTTATTCCTTCTTGACCTCTGCTGTGTGCGCTGTTTCCTTATTTTTGCAATTTCTTTTTTAAGTCTGCCTATTTTTTCCCTTACCCTTCTTTTATTGATTTCAAGTTTTGTTTCACCGGGCCCCCTGCCGCCTATTCCTCCGGTAAGTCTTGACATGGCAGTGTTTTTGGCAGCAAGTCTTGGAAGCATATATCTCATCTGGGCCAGTTCAACCTGAAGTTTTCCTTCCCGGCTTTTTGCATGGCGGGCAAAGATGTCAAGTATCAGCTGGGTGCGGTCCAGCACTTTCATTTCAACAAAATCACTGATGGAACGGACCTGGGAGGGAGAAAGTTCCCTGTCAAATAAAAGCATGGTTGCATGTTTCTGAAGGGCAAGAATTGCAAGCTCAGCAAGTTTTCCTTTTCCCACAACAAATTTTGGATCTATTTTTTTCCGTCTCTGAATGGCAGTGTCAATAACAATAATTCTGCTTGTACTGCACAGTTCCTTAAGCTCATCGAGGGAAGCTTTTGATTGTCCTGCACTGCCGGCAGTAAAAGTATTAGTATGGATCAGAAGGGCCTTTTCTTCTCCTTTGCGGGTTTTGTGCAAACCATCTTTAAGACTTAATTCCGATTCGATTGCAAGAATGATTTCTGTGCAGTCCATTGTAAGATTTTCAATCCCGCATGGCTCCATAATTTCACATGGATCACCGCTTGAGCCCGGGAGAATATGACCGCGGTAAATCCTGCCGGGCATGCCGTTTTTTTTAATGGAAACAGCTGCAATGAAGTCAAGGCGCAAAAGGGCAAGATCTGTCAGGTCATCCCTTGATAAAGGTTCGTCATTCAGGTGAGTGTGAATGCATCTTAACCCTTTAAGTTTTCCCGGTACAGCCCTGTAACCAGGCGTTACAGGAATAACAATTCCCTGGTGATCTCCTGCAATAACGCAGATGGTTTTCCCTGCCCTGTTTATGAGAACACCAGTCTGCCTGCGTATTTCATGTGATATTTTTATCAGTTTTTTAAGCTGTTCCTGTGAAATTAAATCTTCAGGCTGGGTCCTGAAAAGGTATAGTTCTTCAAGTTGTTTGATCTGGGTTGATTTAAGACCGGATATGTTACCGAAGATCTTTTTCATTTATTTGGGGTTCTGCATCTTATAATATCAGATTATTGTCTTTGTAACGGTTATTATTCAAGGTCCTGATATGCTTCACCTGCAAGTTCTTCAAAACGGGTATAAGCTCCTATGAATGCCATATGCGCCGTTCCAACGGATCCGTTTCTGTTTTTTGCAACAATGATTTCAGCCTTGCCCCTGTTGGGATTATTTTCCTCTTTGTTGTAAATTTCGTCCCTGTAGATAAATGCAACAATATCCGCATCCTGTTCAAGGGCTCCTGACTCACGAAGGTCAGATAAAAGAGGACGTTTTTCTGCACGCTGTTCAAGCATTCGGTTTAACTGGGAAAGTGCGAGTACCGGGATATCAAGTTCCTTTGCAAGGGCTTTCAGTGATCTTGATATTTCGGCAATTTCAAGGTCCCTTCGATCAGAGTGAAAGGCAGACCGCATGAGCTGGAGATAGTCTATTACAACAAGGCCTAATCCTTTTTCCATTTTCAGCCGCCTTGCCTTGGCCCTGATCTCCATGGGTGATATGTTGGGAGTATCATCAATGAAGATCGGCAGATCATTGAGAACATCGGCTGCATCAGTCACATTTTCAACATCTTCCTGGCTTATGTATCCGGTCTTAAATCGGTTGGAATCTATGCGTGCCTCGGATGTAAGGAGTCTCATTGAAAGCTGTTCCTTGGACATCTCAAGGGAAAATACAGCTACGGGTTTTCTTTCTTCAAAGGCAACATTTCGTGCAATATTCAGTGCAAATGCGGTTTTTCCCATACTGGGGCGTGCTGCAAGGATAACAAGATCAGATTTCTGCAGTCCCGACGTCAGTGAGTCAAGGCGGTGGTATCCGGTTGTAAGTCCTGAAAGGCCTTTGTTTTTTCCCTGCTGTTCAAGGGCGTTGATACTTATTTCCACAAGCTTTGCAATACTTGTAAATGCCTGACCCTGCTTTGCCTCGGTTATTCTGAATATTGAAGATTCAGCAAAATCCACTATATTTTCAAAGTCGCCCTGGTCTTTAAGGCATTTTTCAATAATTGCAGATGAACTTGTTATCAAGGCTCTTAAACAGGCTTTTTCCTTGATAATTTTTGCATAATGCACTGCATTTACAGCCATTGGTGCTGAATCTGCAATGGATGCAAGAAAGGCAGCTCCTCCAATCTCTTCAAGCTCATGTTTTTCTTTCAGCTTTGTTGCAATCGTGACAAGGTCACTTGGCTCGCTTTTTGAGAAAAGTTCAATAATTGCTCTAAATATTTTCTGGTGTGCTGTTTTGTAGAAATCCTCGGGGATAAGAATATCAACGACATCAAGAAGATTATTATTATCTATAAAAATAGCGCTTAAAAGCGACTCCTCGGCATCAATATCATGGGGAGGAATTTTATTTAAAAGAGGGTCAATTGATTTTTGTTTTGTCACTTAAGTTATCGTCCCGGAAATTTACTATTTACCTGCGGGGAGTACTGAAAAATTGCCATGAGACCAGGTTGGATTTACCTGGATTCATCCTTATTTATTTTGATTTAGCTAAAAGGATCAATGGGCCTGACAGACAAATCATGACAATAAGTCCTGACAAATCATGATAATAACATGATACCGTAAAATGGCAGGATGCCGCCCCCGACGGTGGGTGGATCCAGCCAAATGACCGTCGGCGGCCCTTTTGTCCTGCCGGTCTGAAGCGCAGGAACTGCGGTCAAGTATGTCCTCAAACAGCCTGCGCTTCTCAACGCCCGGCAGGACAAAAGGACTGATCGCCTTTGGGTCCTGATGGGCTTGATCCACCCACCGTCGGGGGCTTGCGCTGTCGATACTTTGAGCAGTGTTTCATGTAAAAAAAAACGCCATGAGGCCGTTGAACTATGCTTCTTCGTCGGGAACAACCTTGATGGTGATTTCAGGTTCAACATCTTTGTACAGGCGTACAGGTACTTTGTACTCTCCTGTTTCCTTGATGGGCTCGGTTAGAAGAATTGAACGGCGCTCAATAGTGATGTCCTGATCGTTGAGTGATGCTTTAATATCATGGGTGGTGATGGAACCGTAGAGTCTGGTCTCCTCGTGTACTTTTGCTTTAATGGTACACTCCACCTTTTGAATTTTTTCTGCCATCTCTTCGGCTATTTTTCTTTCTTTGGCAATCTGAAGATCAAATTTTGCCCTGGCCTGTTCAATGATTTTTTTGTTCTGGGGTGTGGATTCAATGGCTTTGCCCTGGGGCAGCAGGTAATTACGGGCATAACCCGGAGCTACATTGCACTCTGATCCCACTATTCCAAGTGTGTCTATTGTTTCTTTTAAAATTACTTTCATTTATTTAACCTCCGATAAAGGTTGGAGCCTTATATAAGGCTTTATGTATATTGATCCGTTGATTTTATTTTTATCTATGTTTCGGGTTTCTCTTATTCCTGTTCTCTGGGTGTATTTATAACTTTGAGTTTCCTGAAATCGATCCACGTGTCAAAGAAACCTATTCCAATAATTATGGGTATAAAAATCTGCTGTATGGCTATGATGCTGTAAATAAAGAATTTGACCATCTTTGGAAAATTTTTTTTTTGGAAAAAAAATGAAACAATTGCAATCCCCTGGAAAAAATACACGGGCATAAAAATAATAACAAAGTTAAGCCCGACAAGTTTAATGGCTCTTTCCGGAACAAGAAGCATCAGAAAGGATACGATAACAGGCCAGACGAGCTGCTCCTTTGCCTGCCATTTATCAAGGGACTCAAGCTTTTTCAGCCTGATTCCTTTTTTTGTCAGAATTGTTCTGATAATAAGAATGTTTGCCCAGGTTGTAATCATAAGCATTGCTGCAATTATGGAGGGCATAATCCTTACCAGTACATACTGAATCGTTTCAAGGGAACGTGATATAATTTCAATATTTTCCTTTGGTATGCCAATGTCAGTGTAAATTTTAATTGTCATATTAAGGCTTGCAGCAATATATCCTGAAACAAGGGAAAAAATCCCCTCTCCTTTTATTAAAGAATAAAGGAAAAAACAGATACCTCCTGCAGCAAGTGTTGCAATGCAGGTGTACAGAATAGTTTGTTCAACAGGAATCTGCATTTCAATGAATTCTCCCAGAAAAAAACCGGTTAAAAGCAGCAAACCATAAAATATGATATCAATGGTTATGCCACCGGTTGCGGCAATTATAACGGCAGATACAGCTGCCATTATAAGTAATCCTAATTTTCTGCCAAGCTTGAGTCTGTAAAAAATAACAGGCATGGGCATTAGAAGATTTAAAAAAAATCCCAGCAGAGGTACATAAAAGCCGGATGAAAATATCAAAACGGAAATAAATATTCCGTTAATTACATCTCTTGTCACCTCTTTCTGTGCTGTTTTTTCCGTCAATTTCTTTTAATTCTCCCATGGGAGTTCTTAAATAGCATGTTTATATTTTGCCTACATATGGAAGCAGGGCTATGGTGCGGGCCTGTTTAATAGCCCTTGCAAGTATTCTCTGGTGTTTTGCACAGGTACCGGTGATCCTTCTTGGAATTATTTTTCCCCTTTCAGTGATAAAGGATCTCAATTCTTTTGCATCTTTATAATTGATTTCAAGGGAGCTGTCTGCACAGAATTTGCAGACTTTACGACGCTGATAGAATCTTTTTTTTGAATTCTTTCTTTCAAAGGCCATTTTTTATTTTTCCTCCTCTGTATCCTGGGATTCTTCTTTGTTCTCTTCCTGATCAGGTTGAATGGCAGAACTATCAGAGTCAGCTGCACTTTCTGTTTCAGGTGCAGGCTCAATGTCTGCTGCAACGGTATCATTTTGTTCAGGGGTTACGGAAGAAGCATTTTTATCTGTAGCTTTCTCTGCTTCCTGTTCCTGTTGCAGTTTTTCAGGATCAATATCTTTTTCAAGCACAATTGTCATGAATTTCAATACTCTGTCATCAAGCCTGAAGTTTCTTTCAAGTTCTGTGACAAGTTCACCTGTCCCGCCATATGTTATACATACATAGTAGCCACGGGTTTTTTTCCTGATTTCATAGGCAAGCTGACGGTTTCCCCATTCATCGAAATTTACAATAATTCCCTTGTCCTGGGTTATAAGATTTTTGATTTTGTCAAACAGGCCTGCCCGATTTTTTTCACCGGTATCGGGATCAGCAATACAAATAGTCTCATACCTTCTCATGTTTTTTCTCCTTACGGATATTAAAGCCCCATGTATAAAATCACACTGGAGCAAGGATTGATATCAGCCTTATACACATTTCTTTTTAAGAATTTGTGATAAATTCCTGTTTCATGGTCGTATCATACAAATGGAAAATCCATACTCCGGCCATGCTGTTTTTATGCGCATACAAGGCTATTAGGATCGGAGATGAAATAAGTTGAACAGAAATAGCGCAGGATTCCGGCCCATGTACAAGGCGCATTAAAGGTTGCATACTCAACGTATTCGGCCTTTGATGCAACGAAGTAGATGGGCCGGAAGACAAGC
>WGCX01000022.1 GCA_015493575.1 Desulfobacteraceae bacterium
CCAGATGGAAATTCTATAAAATAGGAAATAACAAGACCTGCAATACAGATCAATATCCCGAACAGGATTGAACTTACCATTATTTTTTTAAAATCAGAACTGAATTCTTCTGCAATGGCCACGGGAATTGTCAAAAGCGCAATAACGAGGATGATACCGACCACCTGAATCAATGCAACAATGGACAGAGCTATCAATATCAACAGTCCGATATTTAGAAGTCTTACGGGCAGTTGCCTTACCTTTGCATATTCTTCATCAAGGGCAACGGCTGTAAATCCCTTAAAAAATATAATTACAACAGATGCCACAACACAAAATAAAACAAATATTATATGGACATCATGACTGGAAACTGTGAGGATATTACCAAATAAAAATGTCATGAGACTTGGAGCATACCCCGGAGTCATGTGGATGAACACAATACCTGTTGCCATTCCTGCGGCCCATAGTATACCTATGAAAACATCATTGTTTTCGTTTTTTTCCGTATCTTTAAATCCAAGTCCAACTGCTGCTGCAAGGACAAAAACAATTGCCCCGTAAAGGGGGTCCACACCGAGCCAATACGCAATACCAAGCCCTCCAAAGGCTGAATGGCTTAAGCCGCCACTGATAAACACCATTCTCTTTGTTACAATAAAAGGACCAATCAGGCCGCAGATAACACTTACAATAACAGCAGTCATGACAGCGTTCTGCATGAATTCATATGAGAGTATATTTAACATATCCGTTTAAATTCAATTCTTAATCTTTCAGATTTGTTTTCCATTTTTTAAAATAAGAGTTTCAATACCGGTCAGATTTTTTTGATTCTTTGAGACTGTCCGAAAGTCTTCAGATCAGACTCATGGCCGTCACATCCCTTATGATATCCTTACTTTTAATTTGGCCGTTTTTCGTGTTCCTGCAGGATTGTATGGGGAATTCCATGACCGATGAGATCCACGGGACAGCCGTAAACCCTGTCTAATTCATGGGCGTTAAGTTCCCCTCTGCCATGGCTGAAAAGGGTTTGATTTATACATACGATGCGTTTGTAATTTTTTGCAAACGGGGTTAAATCATGTGTAACCATGACAATTGCCATTTTTTCGTTCAATTTATGCAGAAATTCCCTGATATTGGACTGGGAAGTGATATCAATTGACGCAGTCGGTTCATCTAACAGCAACGCCACTGGATCTGCCACAATAGCACGGGCAATTAAGAGTTTTTGTATCTGTCCACCTGACAGATTATTAATATTTTCCTTCCTTTTTAAATACAGATCAAATTTATCAAGCATATGTTCTGCTTTTTCCATTTGATTTTTCGTATATTTTTTTAAGAAATTTTTTGAATCCATAAACCCGGTTAAAACCATATCAAGGACATTTATTGGAAAATTTTTATTGAAATTCGCATATTGAGGCACATACCCTATCCTTCCGGATACGCCTTCAGCATAACTTATTGACCCGCTCCATGGCTTAACAATTCCGAGAATTAATTTTAAAAAACTGGTTTTTCCCCCTCCATTTGGCCCTATAATTAAAATATAGTCATTTTTGAAAATGTTCAGATTGACATCTTTTAAGATCGGTCTATTGCCATATCCGAAAATCAAATGATTCACTTCAATTAAATTTTTCATATTATTTCTTCAATGCATTTCTATTTTTTCAACACAGCGCTGAAAATTTTAACAATTTTTTCCATATTTTTCAGCCAGTCCCTTGCGAGAGGATCGATATGTATAATTTTCCCGCCTGTCTCTTCAGCGATCACATCAGCGCTTCCTTTATCAAACCCCGTTTGTACAAAAACAGCTCTGATATTCTTTTTCCTGGCAATATCTATCATTTTCCTAATGTAAGAAGCGCTTGGTGCTTTTCCGTCTTTTTCAACGCAGATTTGATTTAATTTGTATTCATCTGCAAAATAACCCCATGCAGGATGAAATACCATAAAAGAGTAGCCTTTTTTTCCTTTAAGGGATTTTTTTATGTTCCCATCCAGTTTTTCGATATCTTTTAAAAACGACTCATAATTTTTTTTATAATACGTCTTAAACAAAGGATCGACTTTTGACAGGGCCTTGTATATATTTTCAGCAGCTATCTTCACGGTGAAAGGAGCGACCCAGACATGGGGATCTCCACTGCGGTACTTAACTCCATCAGACATATTAACAACAATAATTTTCCTGTTTTTTTTCAAAATAGCATTAAAATGTTTTGTCTCAAAGGGAAATGATGGTGCTCCAACCTTTACATAAATGTCGGAATCAGTCAGCATAACCATCTGCCTTGGAGTAGGTTCATAGGTCTCAGGGCTTGCACCCTTTGGAATCATAACCTGAATATTAACCCTTGTCCCACCTATTCTCTCAACAAAATAAGCCTGGGGGAGAACACTTACTGAAACATTTATCCTGCCATGGGCTGCAGCAATGCCTGGAATACCCCACTGAAAAACAAGCAGACATAAAACAATTTTCAATAAGGTCATGATTTTATTCATCTCTACAAAGATCCTCCTTTATTACAATTACTGCATACTCCCGTTATATTGAGGCTTAAAGCCTCTATCTTAAAGCCATTGAGATCTGCAAATAACTCAATGGCCCGGGAAGATGTGGCAGGATCAAGGCAAAACATCTTTTTGCATGATTTACAATAAAAATGAGCATGAACCGGATTATGCCTGCACGCCATTTCATAATAATTAATCCCCTCATCCGTTGGAATCCCCCTTGCAATATCTTTTGCAACGAAGGAAGAAAGAATTCGGTAAATAGTAACTTTATGAATCTTCTGATGAAAATTTATGTTTCTGAATATTTGAATAACCGTCAAAGGTCTTTCAGCATTAATCAACATATCAAGAACAGCAACACGTTGAGATGTTCTGCTGAGTTTGGCATCTTTTAAGACCTGCAGACTATTACATTGTCCAATTTTTTTAATCATGCATGTTAATTATAATAAATGCAATTAAATTGCAATTATTATAATTAACTCAAAGGTCACTGGTTAAGGGGACTTCCAAAAAACTTGCTCGTGACATTAACGGTTGTTATTCCAATGCTTTTCAAATTAGACAAACGTAGGGCCATTGCTGGACTGATTGCACTTTGTCCTTTAATAAGCCTTGAGAAGGTCGAAGGTGAAACCATGGATTAGTACCGAACCTTTACTTGATATGCGCAATTATTCAATACGAGTTTTCCAATAACCAGGCTTACGACTTAAGTGCATAACAGCCTGAATCATCACAGAATTATCCTCTTCAATTGCGTAATAAAGACCAAAAGGAAAACGTTAGATTAAATATCGGCGGACACCTGTTTCAATTTCCTGCCAAGTTTGAGGAGATTGAATAATCTGGTTGATACCGTCTTATATCTCTGCAACAAATGCTTTGGCAAGAAATGGCGAAATTTTGAAATAGTATTGAGTAGATTCAAAGTACTCCTGAAAAGCCTCAGGGTGAAAATAATAATTCATTGACCAATTATTTCCCTGACTTTGGTCAAACACTCTTCCCCATCCAAAGGTTGAACAATACCAGTGTGAATCTCATCTCTTCTTCTTTTAACTTCTGCCAGGTGAATTTTTGTTATTTGCGGGTCAATTCCTTGTTCAATATTAGCAATAAGCTTTTCAGCTAATATCGCCTTAGCATCATTGGAGAGCACCTGAGCTTCAGTTAATATTTCATCTATTGACATTGGCATAACTTACCTCCTTTCTCTAATACTATAATCTATTAAAACAATATGGCATAGACTGGAAGTATTGCCATATTCTTTTTTCGCATATCGCCACGGCTCCGAATCTCGTGCCCCGGCTCGGTTACTGGTACCTTAATCCGAGATGGATGCCATATTATTGTATGGATTCTTTAAATTCCTCTGTATATTCCGTGATCATATTACCCCCATATAATGCCCTATCAAATTGTGAACTTTCTAAATCAATTGACACGACAACCACCCTTACACATAGGGACACGTAAGATTATGGCCATCCGACTTATGTATCCAAACAACCTATTTCAGTGCTTCATAAGGCTCATAATGGATTTCAATCTCTTTAATTCCATCAATAGATTGCAGCATATTTTCAATTTGCTTTGTAATACCGTCAGTTTGAGATAAAGCTGACTCAATATTAATATGAACCTCTCCGTCTCTGCTTTTTACAACAGCTTTAGGAAATTTACTGATTAAAGTGGATTTAATTTGGGCAGATAAAAGCATATCATCCAAAACCCTGATAGATTCAGGAGTAGTTTGAAAACACGGACGTTTAGCTATAGTAAATAAAATTTCAACAATGTCATCCAGCTGCAGACGGTCAACATGTAAAACAACATCATAAAGATTTGGATCATTGGTATCTATTCCGTATAGAAACATACTCCATTTTTTTCTTTCTTCGTCATCTTTAACTAAAATATGGCGGGCTTTTTCTTCGGAAATATTTTTCTGTTTCATTTCTTCCATAATTCTATCTTCTAAATTTGCTACGATTCTAACTTTAAGAACATTCGGAAGATCTTTAACAAAGAAATGACCGGCCATGCCATGATAAACGATATTGTCTTTTCGTGCATAACTTAATAGAGTTTTACGGACATAACACGTAAACTTCTCTTTACCAAACGTAAAACGATCCAGAATTGAAGGGGCATCATGAATGGCTCTTTTCAGTTTAATTTCAGGTAAATTGAATTGTTCGGAAGCCTTGATGATGACTTCTCTGGAAATACATTGATATCCCAGCTTCTCAGCAAGTTTTTCAGCAATTTTTTTCCCATAGCTGTACGAACCCCTTGAAATTGTAATTGTACCCATAAAATACCCCCTCTTTTGGTGATTTTTTGAGGCAATCCGGGCAAATCCCGGCTGCCCCCCCTTGGCCTTTTTATAAGATAGAGCTCGCTTCTGACAAAGCAACTGATGCTCTTTTTATGTTCGTTGAGAGACACAGAAGCGCAGTCGAGCTCGACCTCATGGGGGTTATACAGGAATATAGATTATAGCCTTTATACTGTCAACCTATGCATGTTAAATTCCATACAATAAAATATCGGGTCTTCAGTTTCTTGACAGGTCTCACATAAAGATGGTATTTAGGACAACTTTTTCAAACTCGATTATCAAGTTTTTATCGAACATTAAAGATTTAAGAGGGTCAGGCTTTCCTTATTGTCATTATCTCAACTTTTGAGGTTAACATATATTTATAGTTTGATAACAACGAATAAGAAAAGCCTGACCCCCTTTTTGGAAAAATTTCA
>WGCX01000023.1 GCA_015493575.1 Desulfobacteraceae bacterium
CATTATAAAAGGAATGGGGCAGCTTATGCTCCTGAAGGTGAACAATCCATAAAATTCAGAGAAAAGCATTCCTATGAATCAAGAGAAATTAAATTTGTCGGTGTATGGGATACTGTGGGCGCCATGGGCATACCCATATCCTTTCTCGGATTATTTGATGATAAAGATGAATTTTACGATACAAAAATCGGGAAAAATATCAGGATTGCAAGGCATGCCATGGCCATTGATGAACATAGGGAGGATTTTGTCCCCACCATATGGAAACACAGGCAGAATATGGATTTAAAACAGGTATGGTTTGCAGGGGCACATGCAGATATCGGCGGCAGCTACAAGTCGGACAAAAATGGTGCTGTGCTGGCAGATAATGCCCTTGGCTGGATAATAAATGAAGCCCGGGACTCAGGTCTCACAATTGAAAAACATCTCAAACCCATGGTAAGCAAAAGTCCCATGGCAAAGATTCATAATTCCAGGAGAAGTTTTTACAGGGTCAGGAAACCGTACTTCCGAAAAATTGATCACGGCATGGGACCTGTAATGATACACCAATCCGTTAAGCTGCGGTGGGACAAAGATCCAAAATACAGACCTTCTAACCTTAATGAATATATCAAAGCAAATGGCTGGCCGCAAACC
This sequence comes from Desulfobacteraceae bacterium, assembly GCA_015493575.1. GTDB lineage: Bacteria > Desulfobacterota > Desulfobacteria > Desulfobacterales > Desulfobacteraceae > WGCX01. The sequence goes on from WGCX01000023.1 coordinate 643, forward strand.
CTTAAGGGAACTTCCAAAAAATAATTTACGCATCCTGTTTGCCCTTTTGTCCGTTTTCTCTGTTGTGATAACAGGCACATAGTTCGACTATGCACCTGTCATCACGCCTTGAAAACGAACAAAAGTACTGCACGATATACGTATATTATTTTCTTCCAGTTCCCTTATTGAATAAAGAACCGTATAATGGTTGATTTTGTCATTTTATCAGGTTAGAATTATCTTTGTATTTTTTTGGCTGGTTTTTTTTGTTGTGGACGGAATAGGGACATCACGCTATTGTTCTGTAGCTTTTATGGAAACATGTCGTGTATCTGTAAAATATTAAGATGAAAATATTAACCGGAATAAACCCCTGGGAGAAGAAAGTGTATGAAGAGACAAAGAACCATTCTGACTTCAAAGGATATTGAAAGAGCCCTTGTCAGGATTTCCTGTGAAATAATCGAGGCGCATAAAGGTGTGCAGAATCTCGCACTCACCGGGATAATGACACGGGGCGACTACCTTGCAAAAAGGCTCCAGAAACAGATTGAAAAATTAGAGGGTGTTTCCATTCCAGTGGGAGATATGGACATAAATCTATACAGGGATGACTGGACAAAAATAAGTTCACAGCCCATAGTACGCCCGTCGAAAATTCCTTTTTCCGTGGATGATAAAGAGATCATTCTCGTTGATGATGTCTTATTTACAGGACGTACCATCAGGGCCGCCATGGATGCTTTAATGGATTTCGGAAGGCCTGCACGCATTGAGCTTGCAGTTCTTGTGGACAGGGGGCACAGAGAACTTCCCCTTCAGGCTGATTATAAAGGGGTCTGTTTGAATACAATTCACAGTGATATGGTAAATGTTCACCTTGTGGAACATGATGGTGATGACAGGGTTTTTATTGAAGAGGATTAAAAATAACATGGGTACTTTTTTACATAAAAAACAGGCTCCAAAGCACCTGAGAGTGGCGATTATTTCAGTTTCAACCACAAGGAGCATCTCTGAAGACAAAAGTGGCGCGTGGATGAAAAAACAAGTTAAAAAAGAAGGTCACGAGGTTGTTGTCCACCATGTGGTGACAGATGAAATTACAGCAATCAAAGACATGGTTGAGCATGTTGTATGGAAAATTCAGCCCAATGCCATTTTAATGTCAGGCGGTACCGGTATAAGCCCGAGGGATGTTACAGTTGAGGCAGTTAAACCTCTTTTTGAGAAGGAATTATCAGCATTCGGCCACCTTTTTGCCCAGTTGAGCTATGAAGAGATTGACTCTGCTGCCATGCTTTCAAGGGCAACGGCAGGTATTGTAAATCACGTTATCGTGTTTTGCATGCCTGGAAGCCTCAAAGCCTGCAAGCTTGCCTGTAATGCTCTTATACTTCCAGAACTGGGCCATCTGGTAAAGCATATATCTGAGACTCCCTGATTCAAATTGTCGATTACTGCAAAATATCCTTCAAAAATTTTTCTGCCTGCCATGGATAAGCCATACCCCTGTATTGTTGATTTTCTCAGGATGCGTTTTCCCCGGGTACCAGAGAAAGACTGGATTGACAGAATCAACAGAGGACTGGTTTATTACGAAGATGGCAGAAAGATAACAAAAGAGAGTTTATACACTCCTTTGACAATGGTTTTATATCATAAGACCACTGATGAAGAGCTATCCATTCCGTTTAAAGAAAAAATTATCTATATGGATGAAAATATCATAGCTGTTGATAAGCCCCATTTTCTTCCTGTCATGCCTGCAGGAAAATATATAAACGAAAATCTGTTGACACGTCTTAAAGATACAACAGGAAATAATGATATTGTTCCTGTACACAGGATTGACAGGGAAACTTCCGGTGTCGTCCTGTTTTCATCGAATAAGAGAACAAGGGGGGCTTATCAGTTGCTTTTTATGCAGGGGAAAGTAAAAAAAACATATCATGCAATAACATCCCCATCACCCGTGGCAGGGCCATTATTTACCACAAAACTGTCCGTCATGGGCTGTTTGATACAGAGCAGGATTGTCAGGGGCAGTCCATGGTTTACAATGAAACAGGTCAAAGGTGAAATTAATGCCCGGACAATTCTCACAAAACTTTCGGAAAAACATGACAGAATTCTTTTTAAAATTCAGCCGTTGACCGGAAAAAAACACCAGATAAGGATTCATTTAAGCAGTGCTGGATGTAAAATCATCAATGACAGGCTGTATCCACATCTCATGCCCGAACAGGCGCCTGATTTCCGGTACCCTCTTAAGCTTCAATCAAAAATAATAAAATTTCCAGATCCTGTTACCGGAAAAATTTTTGAATTTGTATCACCCGACAGGATTATGTTA
>WGCX01000024.1 GCA_015493575.1 Desulfobacteraceae bacterium
AGGTTTGGCTTCGCGCCTTCTGCCCTATATTTGTCAGAATCTTTGAGGCCGTTTGATAGCCTCCAGAACCATCTCATGGCGATTTTATAAGAAATAACTCATTTTTGATAACATAACAAATGCCCTTTCTATGTTCGTTGAGAGGCAAAGTAGCGCAGTTCAGCTCGGTCTCATGGCAGTTATATAGAATTGCTTTCAAGAATATTGTGCCAGTATGGTTCAAGTTTTGATTCGTTTGAAAGTGGGTATTATGCTCAAATCCAGCCGGTAAGAAGGAATAAATATATACAGGACTTCATCATGTTCAAGAATTGTTTCGATTTGAGATGTATAATTCATGGCCATATAAAATTACAACATATATCTAAATTTTGATGGATGAATTTAAAGAATGGACCTGCACAACAAAAGTATTGCCGCTATTTTAAACAATCTGTCAGATGCGTTCATGATAATGGATGCCAGCGGCAGGATTAATTATTTCAATGATGTCGCAGCTCAGATTACAGGGTATACAAGCATTGAAGTAATGAATATGAAATGCAGCAAACTGTTGAAAACAGCATATTGTGATAAATGCTGTCTGTTTAACAACCAGAATGCAGCTCCGAAAAATTATAAACGAGAGTTGGAAATTACACGTAAAAACGGCACAAAAATTCCTGTTGAATGCACAACCAGCATCTTAATTGATTCCGCAGGATTAATGTTTGGTGCTGTGGAAACATTTAAAGATATTTCACAGATCAAAAGTCTGGAGAACAGTCTGAAATATTCTGAATTTAAATACCGTCTTCTTTTTGAGAGCACCAAAGATATGATTTTTATCGTATCTTTAGATGGCAAATTCATAGATATAAACCAGGCCATGGCTGACCTGTTGGGTTACAATGGAAAGGATGAACTGTATTTACTGGAAAATATTGAACGTATTTTTATTGATCCAATCCATTGGAATGTGTGCAGAAAGCATATTGATCTCAACGGATTTATACAGGATTTTGAAGTTGGCTTTAAAAAGAAGGACGGGACGCGACTTCACGGCTGTCTCAGCGCCAATGTTTTTTTAGATGACAATGGGCACATCATCGGCTACGAAGGTATTGCCAAAGATATTACGGCAAGAATGGATTCATTCCGTAACCTCTACAAACACCACCAGGAACTGCTTTTACTGAACACCGTGGCGCTTGCTATTAACAGTTCCCAGAATCTTGATGATGTTTTGCCAACTGCCCTGAATGAAGTTATGACATTGCTGAATTTCAGTATTGGTGCGATTTTTCTTATCAACAATGATAAAGCTTCTTTTGAGCTTCATACGGAGAAAGGACTGTCACAACAAATTTATAAAACCCAGGCTAAACCAGTTTTTCATGATATACAACTCATGAATTTTTTTCTGGAAAAAAATGCCAGGCTGACACCTAAATCCATTTTTCCGTCTTTTAAAATAACATTAAAAAACTTCGACACAAAACGATCCATAATACTGTCCTGTTTTTTGATTACAGAGAAAGAATGCCCATCCGGATTTATGGCATTTCCGGAACAAGAAACCAATGATCTTTCTCTTGAAGACTTTCACCTCCTTGGTTCTCTGGGGAATTTTCTTGGAGGCGCCATTGCCAATATCAAGCTGATACAAACCGTGCAAAAACACAGGGAAGACCTGAAACGTTTAACTACATTACTTTTTCAATCCAAAGAAGCCGAACGTAAAAGGATTGCCCGGGAACTCCATGACGAAACCGGTTCATCCTTGATAGGCATAAATTTCAATCTGGAAACTCTTGAAAAAATCATTCCATACGATGATCCCGCCATAAAAAATATTTTTAAAAATATTACGAGACAGATCAATCACACTTATCAGGAAATGAGGCGCATATCGCACCTGCTACATCCTGCCCTTCTGACTGATCTTGGACTTGAACCTGCTCTTGATTCTTATCTGAACCGGATAAATAAAAAAATTCCCCTGCATATTGATTTTAAAATGATCGGATTCACAGGGCGTATTGACCCGGATATTGAAACCATACTATACAGATTTTCCCAGGAAGCCCTGTCAAATACAATAAAATATGCCAAAGCCACTTTTTTTAAACTCTTCATTATCAGGGGTTATCCTTCAATTATTTTTATTGCGGAAGACAATGGCATTGGATTTGAACCGGACGAAAACAACAATGAAAGGCATTCACTCGGCCTGCTTTCCATGAGGGAAAGGACAGTGCTAATGGGTGGAAAATTTTTCCTTAGAAGTGAAAAGGATAAAGGTACACACATCAGAATCGAAATACCAATGAAAAACGGCGAATTATCTATTTTTAACAGATCTTAACTAACCGTTATGAGGCTGATCCTGCTTCTATCAGACAGCCTTTAATAATCAAAGATTCTGATAAATATAGAGGCTCTTATTTAAAAAATTTTACAGGATACCTATGAAACGCAAACCCATTGAAATTGTTATTGCTGATGATCACACCATAGTCCGCCAGGGCTTAAGAAAACTTCTCGAGGAAGAAAATTACCTGAAGATAACAGGAGAAGCCATGGACGGGCGGGAAACTGTTCGAAAGGTTAGTGAGTTAAAACCGGATGTTGTCATCATGGATATTGCCATGCCGGTACTGAACGGCATCGAAGCTGCCCGGCAGATTAAACAATCCAACACACAGACCAGGATAATTATCCTTTCCATGCATGACAATAACCGCTACATAAGAGAACTTTTAAACATAGGTGTCTCCGGTTACCTGCTTAAAAATGCTGCAAGCGGAGATATTATCAAGGCAATTTCAGCTGCTGTAAAAGGAGACACTTATTTAAGTCCGTCAATTTCCAGTCAGGTGATTGAAGATTATGTGTGCATGAACAGGAAAACATCCCAGGAAGAACTGTACGATACTCTTACAAACAGGGAGAGAGAGGTGTTTCAAATGGTGGTTGAGGGGTATTCCACCAAAAAAATTGCAGAATTATTGTATTTAAGCCCCAGTACCATAAAAACACATCGTTCCAACATTATGGAAAAACTTAAAATGGACAATATATCAAAACTAATTCAATATGCCATACGTCTTGGAATTATTGATATTCAAATATAACAAATTTTTTATATGAAACTCCTTCAAAGCACCTTGAATTATCAAATCTGGCTCCGCATATCCGGCCCATTTTTTGTCAAAATCTTTGATTCGTTGAGGCCGTATGGGAGAATCCGGATAAGCCAGAAGACTGTTATATTAATTTTTTCGAGGTCAGGCGGTTAAACTGAAATGAATGAAAAATACTGTATGATCTGCAAAAATTGTGGTTTAAAAATAACTGATGATACCTTTAATAATTATTGTACACGTTGCCATAAAAAAGGATTACTTTATACTGAGTATTCAAAACCGACAAAAATCAACACAACATCATCCAACCTGTATCGGTATATGGACTGGCTGCCCGTAAACAGAGAGTTTCATAACTTAAGATCCATTGCCGGATGCTATAAAAGCGAAAAACTGGCAAAAGAACTCAATCTAAGCAATCTCTGGATACTGTTCAGCGGATTCTGGCCTGAAAAAGGAGCATTTCTTGAATCACTGAGTTTTAAGGAATTTGAAGCTATTGGTGTGTTGTCAAGAGTAACCGAGAGGACCAACAAGGTCATGATCTTAAGTTCTGCCGGTAATACAGGTCTATCGGCAATTTTTATTTCACAGAAGCTTGGAATTCCTGTTATAGTGGCAGCCCCTGAATATGCCTGCGTTAACTTCAAAACAACAATTGACGACAATAATGCCCCTGTTTTTCTTATCAGTTTAAAGCAGGCTGTTTACAATGATTGTATAAATTTTGTCTCAAAACTTGTTGAGCAGGTGCCGGAAATAATTGCTGAAGGTGGTGTATATAATATAGCAAGACGGGATTTTCTCGGGCTTCCGATTCTCCATGCTGCAAGTATCATGAAAGAAATCCCGGATCATTATTTCCAGGCAGTGGGCAGCGGTACCGGTGCTATAGCAGCCTGGGAAGCCAGTATACGGTTATCGGGTATGGAAAATTATACAGGTAAATCAATGTGTCTGCACCTGGCCCAGAATAAACCTTTTACACCGGTTGTAAGTGCATGGAAAAGTCGAAAGCGTGATTACAAATTCAATGCAGATCATACCACCCGGAAACAGGCAGAAAAAGTTTTATCCCATGTTCTTACCAATCCTTTTCCAGCCTATTCGATCAAGGGCGGTTTATTTGATGCATTATCAGACACAAATGGCAATACCTACGGGGTAACCAACAATGAGATAAAAGCTGCAAAATTAATTTTTGAAAATCTCGAAGGAATAGATATACAATACCCTTCTGCAGCTTGTGTTGCAGCACTGAAACAGGCAACTGAAAATGGGAATGTCTCCAATGATGATTCTATTTTACTCCATATCACAGGTGGGGGAAAACTTCATCTGGAAAAACAGAAAATACTATATCCGTACAAACCGTCATTAACGGTTGAAAAAAACGAAATAGATATTGCCGTTAAGGGGATATCCCGGTTTTTGAAAAGTATTAAACAATGAATAATATAAAAGGGAATACAATGATATCTGCAGAACAAAATGTTATCAAACTAATGAAACAGGCTGGAATCAATTTTGTTGCAACACTGCCCTGTGACCGCATCAAAAATCTTCTTCCCCTTATATCAAAATCCTTTGACGAGGTGGAACTGACGCGGGAAGAAAATGGTCTTGGTATATGTGCGGGTGCCTATCTTGCCGGAGCCCGTCCCATGATGATAATCCAGAGTACGGGGCTTGGTAATATGATCAATGCCCTGGAATCCCTGAATATGGCTTCAGCTATTCCCATCCCGATTCTTGCAAGCTACAGAGGATTTTACAAGGAGGGCATTGAATCCCAGAAGCCTCTTGGCAGACATCTTCCGGCCATTCTGAAAGGATGCGGTATCTCTTATACTCTGATTGACGAGGTTGAAAAACTCGGGTTTTTATCCTATGTGATTAAGGACGCATATACAAATTGCCATCCCCACGTTGCACTTGTGTCTCCAAAGGTATGGGAAAATTCACAATGCACAGAAATCTGGCAGGAAAATTTATTGTCCGGTATCCAGGCCAGGCCAGCAGGAAAAATTGAATCTCTCTCCCCCATGCTAAAACCTGAAATAACACGCTATGATGCAATTTGTGGCATTTGTGATCTTATTGACGACCAGGTTGCAGTCGCCAATATCGGCGTACCTTCAAAGGAATTGTTTGCCGCCCTTGACCGACCGCTGAATTACTATATGCTTGGTTCCATGGGACTTGTATCATCCATAGGATTCGGTATTGCCAAATTTACCCATAGAAAGGTAATGGTTTTTGAAGGAGATGGCAGTATATTGATGAATCCCAATGCCCTGATGACCATTGGTCAATACCAGCCATCCAACCTTATGATTATTGCATTGGATAATGCCTGCTACGGGTCAACAGGTTCCCAGAGGACATATACCCGGAACAGTATGGATCTTGAACTTCTCGCCAGGGCATGCGGCGTGAAAAATACCGTCAGAGTTAATGAGATTCAGGGACTCAGGGAAGCTGTCAAAAATTTTGGGAAACTGGATGAATTATCATTTATACATGTGTTGCTGAAACCCGGAAATGCCCCCTGTCCCAATATACCTTTCAGCCCTGCTGATATTACAAAACGATTCAAAATCAGTCTGGAAAGCTGATCTTTCCAACGGGCTTTGTAATTTTGAATACTCCTTTTTGAATCTGTTTTTTAAGGTCCTGCGCTGCCTTGAGCGCTGTCGCACGGTTAGACTGTCGTAAAGTGACCGGCACTTTATGCTCAACACCATCAAGTTCTATACTGCTCATATTTGATAGAAAGCTGTTCCCTTTGCATATGGAGACACAAAGCCCGCAGTTAAAGCATTTTGATCTGTCAAAGTGCACCACATTTCCGTCAGGATCTGAATGGACAGCTTTTACAGGGCATGACTTTTCAACCGGACAGTCATCACATTTAAGACATGTTTTCCAATTAAATTCAACCCTGTTATCTGTTTCAACCCCGTTCTCTGTATTTTTATTCCATACATCCCCGTATGTAATCTCAAATATGGGTTTACGACTCCTTACATCAACCACTTTTAACGGGATATCATCATCTGTCTTCAATATATGGGTCAGCATATCCATGTCCAGCACGGGAATGGCCACAGCCCAGGTAGTTATAATATCATGGCCGTGTCCTGTTTTAAATCCACCCATAAATTCAGGTTTCATTTGATGCATATCTGCAACACCTGACAAATTAGGGTGATCTGCACTGCTGCGAGTGCCAGGCCCTGTGACAAAGCCCTGTGCACCATTGATCAACACCTTTGTTCCCATGCCGATTGTTTTTAATTCAGGATCATTTTTCAATGGGTTTAATTCACCGCACCCGCAAAAGGTCATCTCTTCATAATTGCCCTTCATCTTATCCGAGTGAAATATTGTTGATATTGATGCTTTTCCAGGATTGACAAAGGCAAGATAATTTTTAAATGCATTTCTTGATGCATGAAGCATGGCATGGGGAATTTGTTTAAGTGTGGTAAAACATGTCAGGTTCTGCCCTTCATCGGTTTCAATTTTTACCTTGACCTTGTTTCCGGCAACAAGATCTCTGAATAAATCGCCTGCACCATACCCGGGATCAGACACACTCTGCTCCGTACCGAAAACGATCAGGTCAAGTATGCCGATCCTTTCATTAGGGCAGGGCCCCACCTGTGCAGGAACGCCGTTTATCCATACCCTGGCCGCTTTTGTAAATGTGTCAGGTTCAGACACTTTAAAAGAAAGCACGGCAAAAGTACCACTCATCAATGCGCTGGTGGCAGTCGTCACCACATCAATATCGTGTAATGTCGGAATCTCACCTTTTCTGACCCTGTCACAAATTTCCTGTGCAGTCAAAATCACCACATCACCGCGGTCTATTTTTTCGCGGATTTGTTCAAAAGTTTTTCCCACTTTCGAATCAGCCATAGTCACCTTTTATATTTTTTCTCTTTAATACGGATAAAACCAGACTATTATACCGTCTGTTCCCGTTCATTGCTTTCATAATCGGAATTTGCCCTTATGACCGCGTTGCTTATGGCCTTTGCTACAGCCAGTTCTATTTTTTCAAGCAAGGGCATAAGAATAGTCCGATATGATTTTTAAAAGTCCTGTACTTTCATCACTGGTTAATTCTTTATGTTCAAGGGTTGTCCCTAATATTTTTATGGCTTCTTTTAATTCATTGAGTTGCTCTGCTTGTTTTTGTAATCTTTGTTGGTTGATCGTATATCCTTTGATCAAATAGTCTTTTAATAATTGTGTTGCCCATTTTCTAAACAAAACACCTCGTTTTGAATTCACTCTGTATCCTACCGAAATAATTGCATCAAGATTGTAAAATTTTATTTGTCGTTTAACAT
>WGCX01000025.1 GCA_015493575.1 Desulfobacteraceae bacterium
AAATGGGTGCGGCTCTTATGAAACAAGTTAAAGTGGCTGATAATAGAGCCTTTCAGCATTATTCACATTGGTCAGAAACTATTTTTTGGCAAGATAATCCCTTTGATACGGAATATCTCACCTGATTTTTTAAATCTATCTCATCACAAGGCAGCATGATGAAAAATATTTGGTAGCAATATTTTTTTCTGGACAGCAGGTCATATTTTTGTTATGGAAGGATAACGAAAGGAATATGACATGCAGACACTAAAGCAACAAACATTTTGTGGTAGGGAATTTACCGGCGAAGAGATATCCTTGATCCAGGAAATAGTCGGCACCTGTGGTGGCATCAGCCGACGGGAGTTGGCGCATACAGTATGCGAGTTACTGGAATGGAAACGCCCTAATAATCGTTTGAAAGCCCGGGAATGCAGCGATTTTCTGGAACTTTTGGAGTCCAGGGGTGCGTTGGTCCTTCCTGAAAAGCAACAAAAACGTCAAAACACCTCCCACAAGATTGTGCCGGAAATGCCATGCGGGCAACCTGACAGCACCCTCAGTGGTAGCGTAGAAGAATTCACCCCCCTTGAGGTACTGAGGGTTCAAAGCCGAGCCCAGAGGGATTTGTTCAAGAAACTCATGGGCCGCTATCATTATCTGGGCTATGCCATGCCCTATGGGGCACGCATACAATATTTGGTTTACGTAAACCGGCCCCATCGAGAGGTGGTGGGCTGTATCCAGTTTTCAAGTCCTGCCTGGCGGATGCGTGCCCGGGACGAATGGATTGGCTGGACGGATGAAAGACGTAAAGTTGCCTTACAACAGGTGGTTAACAACAGCCGCTTTCTGGTGCTGGTACCCATCCAAAATTTAGCAAGCAAGATACTCTCCTGCACCCTTCGGGAACTGAGAAGCGATTGGGAGCAGCAATATGGTCTTAAACCACTGCTGGTGGAAACCCTGGTGGATCGGCAGAAATTTCATGGTGGATGTTATCGGTCCTCTAACTGGATTGAATTGGGGGCAACCACCGGACGTGGGCGAATGGACAGAGCCAACAAACTCCATGGAGCCCAGGTAAAAACCATATTAGTATACCCGCTGGTTAAAAATGCTGCACGCCAGCTTAGGGAGGGCAATAAATGAGCATGAACGCAGCGCTGGCCCTCTCGTTTGTGGAGCGACCTAATGATCAGGGGCGGGAATACTATGATGGAATTGTTAATTTTCTTGATTCTGAGGAGTGCAATTCAATGAAACTCAGCGGATTGGAACAAGAACTTGAAAAAAAAGGGCGGGAATTGATGCGCATCTTGCTTCAGGAACATCTGAGCAAGCTCAGCCCCAGCCTTTGTGAGCAGACAGTCTGTGGTTCCGATGGAATCGATCGACCCAAAGAGAGACCCCATAATCGGAAAATCGAAACAGTGTTTGGCACTGTCGTGTCAAAGCGTGCCGGATATAGAAATGAGGGCGTGGAAAGTCTGCATCCATTGGATGCTCAGCTTAATCTTCCTCCTGAGCTTTATTCCCATGAACTTCGCCGCCGTGTGGCTGAGAATACGGCCAAGAATTCTTTTGACGAGACCGTAGAGACCATCGAGAAAACCACTGGTGCACATATCCCCAAACGTCAGGTCGAAGAATTGGCACAGAGAGCAGCCAGGGATTTTGACGCATTTTATGAAACAAGGCAACACAACCCGGCAGAGGAATCAACCACGGGACAGATTCTGGTGATTACCGCCGACGGCAAAGGGGTGGTGATGCATGAGCAGGACCTCAGGGAACAAACTCGCAAAGCGGCCCGGAAACGAAAACCCCAGATGGAAACCCGACTGTCCAAAGGAGAAAAGAAAAACGCTAAACGCATGTCAACCGTGGCCGCTGTGTATACGATAGATACTTTTCCACGTACGCCTCAAGATCTGCTCCCGGGAAAAGATAAACCCCATAAAGAAAAAAGTCCACTCCCTGAACAAAAACGTGTTTGGGCAAGTCTTGAAAAGTCTGCCGAACAGGTCATTGAATCAGCTTTTTTAGAGGCATCCCACCGTGATCCCTGCCAGGAAAAGCATTGGGTTGCCCTTGTGGACGGTGAGAATCATCAACTGCGAATACTAAGGCGTATGGCAAAAAAACACGGGATAGACCTTACGATAATCGTCGATATTATTCATGTCATTGAATACCTGTGGAAAGCTGGCAGGGCCTTTCATCCTAAATCCGGTCCGAAACTTGAAAAATGGATTCAGCACCGGCTGCTTAAAATACTTGAAGGCAAAGCCGGCTTGATGGCAGGCGGAATGCTTAGAAGCGCCACATTGAAAAAACTCACTGACAAACAACGTGAACCCGTGGAGGTCTGCGCAACTTATCTTAAAAACAAGGCACCTTACCTTAAATATGATCGTTATCTTGATCTGGGATTTCCCATTGCCACAGGGGTCATTGAGGGGGCATGCCGTCATCTTGTTAAAGATCGAATGGATATAACCGGTGCCAAATGGAGACTTGTCAGTGCTGAATCAGTGCTGCGCCTTCGTGCTCTACGGAGCAGCAATGATTTTGATGAGTACTGGGAGTTCCATGAAGCCTGTGAATACCAACGGAATCATCAGGCCCTCTATAAAAATGGTAATGTTCCACCCACTAAGCTTCCACAACATTCATCCAGGTATGTTCACCTTAAAGTAATCAAGTAATCACAATAAAAAATGAGGAATATTATGACTACCAAAAATTGGTGTCAGCTATGTTGTAAAAGAGCCGCACCCGAATTAAATAATGGTTTTGGTATAAATAATGGTTATGGTATAAATAATAGTCAGGGTAGAATTTATCGACGTAGAAAATTTGTAAACTCTCTTGTAATGACCGCTTCAGTTCTAACCACGCTTTTCGGATTATTCTGGCTTGTATGGTTGTTGTGGACATTGTTAAGCCAGGGACTTCAATATCTTAAACCTTCGGTGTTTTATCTTGCCACACCGCCTCCGGGAAGCAGTGGAGGGTTGGGTAATGCCATTCTTGGAAGTGTTGTCATGACTTTTGTAGGCGTGCTTATCGGGGCCCCTGCCGGTATTCTTGCCGGAACTTATCTTTCCGAATTTGCAAGGGAATCAAAAATTGCAATGGTTATACGCTTTGCCAATGATATCCTTTTGAGCGCCCCTTCAATTGTTCTGGGAGTATTTATCTATGAAGTGGTTGTGGTCAGTATGGGGCATTTTTCTGCATGGGCAGGTTCCCTTGCCCTTGCTTTGATCGCTTTGCCCATTGTGGTGAGGACCACCGAGGATATGCTTCACCTTGTGTCCAACTCAGTGCGTGAAGCAGCTGCAGCCCTTGGAACACCTCAATGGAAAATCACCGTTTCAATTGTGTTCCGTGCTGCAAGAAGCGGAATTTTAACCGGTGTACTGCTTGCCGTGGCAAGAATCAGCGGAGAAACAGCTCCTCTTCTGTTTACGGCGTTGAATAATCAGTTCTGGACCCATTCACTTAATGCCCCCATTGCCAATCTGCCCGTGGTTATTTTCCAGTTTGCCATGAGCCCTTATGATGACTGGCAGCATCTTGCATGGGCAGGAGCCGTGTTGATCACTTTGACGATTCTGATTATTAATGTTTTAGTGCGGGTGTTTTTGAAGACATCAAAAACGGTTTTTTAATCCGCAATACTGCAATACTGTTTAGCCCGGCCTCATGGCCGTTAAAAAGGAGGTAATAAAATAAACACCATGAATCTAAACATGTCAAGTATGGCTGACAATACCCTTTCTGCAGCCGATGTGGTCAATACAGTTTCGGATTCAAATATTCCCGGTCCACTTTATTTTCAGAAAAACAAAGAGGGCGGTGTTTCATACGATGTGGCAGATATAGTGGATAATGCAAAATTATCAGTGCGCAGTCTTGATTTTTTTTATGATAATTTTAAGGCACTGCATTCCATTTCTTTAGATATTATGTCAAATAAAGTGACGGCTTTCATCGGTCCGTCCGGATGCGGAAAATCCACTCTGCTGCGCTGTTTTAACCGCATTTATGAGATGTATCCCAGGCAGACTGCAAAGGGTGAAATTCTGCTTGATGGTCGAAATATTCTTGGCAAGAGTGAAAATTTGAATCTTTTACGTGCTAAAGTCGGTATGGTGTTTCAAAAGCCCACTCCTTTTCCCATGAGCATATATGAGAATATTGCCTTTGGCGTGAAGCTTTATGAGCGGTTGTCACGTGTTGAAATGGATGAACGCGTGGAGTGGGCGCTTAGGAAAGCGGCCATCTGGGATGAGGTAAAGGACAAATTGAACCAGTCCGGTACTGAAATATCAGGTGGGCAGCAGCAGCGCCTCTGCATTGCCAGGGCAATTGCCATAAAACCAGAGATTCTGCTGCTTGATGAGCCTGCATCTGCTTTGGATCCAATTTCAACCCTGAAAATTGAGGAGTTGATTGACGAATTAAAACAGGATTATACCATTGTGATCGTCACACATAATATGCAGCAGGCAGCAAGAGTATCGGATTTTACTGGATTTCTTTACCTTGGAAAACTCATAGAATATGATGATACATCCACAATTTTTACAAAACCCGGAAAAAAACAGACTCAGGATTATATTACCGGAAGATTTGGTTAAAAAGTATCAGATAATAATAAGCTCAGATAATAATCTGTGTCCTACCCGGATAATCATTTGTATTGTCAAAGTATAAATTTTTTAGAATTTGTCAGAATATAAGGATCGAAAATTTTATAAGTTGAACGAAATTGCTTGTCTTCTTTTCCCATTTACTTCGTTGCATCAAAGGCCGAATACGTTGAGTATGCAACCTTTAATGCGCCTTGTACATCGGGTAGGAATTCTGCGCTATTTCTGTTCAACTTATTTCATCTCCGATCCTAAACAGGAGAAAAAATGATTTATGATGTTATAATTGTCGGAGGTGGTCCTGCAGGACTTTTTGCTGCATTTCACCTTGCTGAGAATTCCGATCTCAAGGTGTTAATTATTGAAAAAGGGAAACCTCCCCTGAAAAGAAAATGTCCCAACCAGAATCTCCAGAGATGTGTGGAATGCACGCCCTGCAATATTCTTTCTGGAATAGGCGGTGCAGGCCTTCATTCCGACGGGAAACTCAATTTTATACCGCGGCTTGGCAAAACAGACCTTACCCAGTTTATGTCACTTTCCTCTGCCCAGACTTTAATCAATGAGACTGAAGAGATATTTACACGGTTCAATATGACAGGTCCCGTGTTTCCCACAAATATGGATGAAGCCCGGAAAATAAGAAAAGAAGCAAAAAAATACGGAATAAATCTTCTTTTAATAAAGCAGAAACACCTTGGCAGTGACAATCTCCCCCAGTATATAGCGGATTTAAGTGACTATATTCAGTCAAAGGGTGTTAAAATTCACACTTCTGAAACTGCTCTTGATATAAAGGAAGAAAATCAGAAAATCACAGGGATTATTACGGACAGGGGGGAATATAAAACAGATAATGTGATTCTCGCTCCGGGGCGTGTCGGGGCCAACTGGGTCGCTTCCATTGCAAAAAAGCACGGCATCGGGTTTTCCCAGAGAGGAATAGAGATCGGGGTGAGGGTGGAAGTGCACAACGATATAATGGATGATCTTTGTAATGTGATTTACGACCCCACTTTTTTTATCCAGACAAATAAATATGATGATCAGACAAGGACGTTCTGTACAAACCAGGGCGGGTTCATATCCCTTGAAAATTATAAGGATTTTGTCTGTGTTAACGGTCATGCCTACAGCAATAAAAAATCACAGAACACAAATTTTGCCTTTCTTTCAAAGGTGGTTTTGACGGAGCCGGTTACAGACAACCAGGCCTATGGAGAATCAATAGGCAGACTTGCCACCCTCATCGGGGCAGGAAAACCCATACTCCAGCGTTTTGGTGATCTGAAACGGGGACGGCGTTCAACCTGGAACAGGGTACACAAGGGCTATATAGAACCTACAATGGAAAATGTTGTATGCGGAGATATTGCAATGGCCCTTCCTGAAAGAATACTTTCCAACCTGACAGAGGGTCTTGAGACCTTAAATCTTGTTGTCCCCGGTGTATCCAATGATGAAACCCTGCTTTACGCACCTGAAATAAAATTTTTTGCAACCCAGATAGAGACGGATAATGACCTTGAAACTGCATTAAAGGGTATGTACGTTGCAGGAGACGGCCCGGGCGTTGCAGGAAATATCGTGGCTGCAGCTGCCACAGGTCTTATCCCTGCAAAAAAAATATGTAAGAGTTTACATGGCACTGCATCTGCTTCGTTGACGGACATTTGAAGTACAATAGTACATCTGCATTTCCGTTGCCTTGCATATGCAGCACCCTGTAAACTCTTACTGAGTGTAAAAGCTCTTACTTTTACTGAGTGTAAATGTTTATACTGTGATGTAAATAACCAAATAGAATTGCCACAAAAATGTTAGATTTATTGGCAAGGAGAAAAATAATGAAACTTGACGAATATTGTCCTGAAAAACTTCTCACGCCTGAAAAGGCTGTAAAAAAAATTAAGAACGGAAGCAGGGTCTTTGTGGGAACTGGCTGCGGAGAGCCCCAGCAGTTGATAAAAGCCATGGTAAATGATGCAAGCATTCAGGATATTATCATCTATCAGATGCTTTCAGCAACCTTTGCAAGATATATGGATAATGAGAATTTTCTCAATCGTTTTTCATTAAAATTATTTTTCATCAGCCTCTACATGAGACAGGCGGCATTTGACGGTAAAATTGACTATATTCCCGTGTATCTTTCACAGATACCTGAAATATTTGAATCAAAGGAGATAGGCCTTGACATTGCCCTTATACAGGTCAGTCCTCCGGATAAACACGGGTTCTGTAGCCTTGGTATTTCAGTTGATATTACATTGTCAGGCATGCAGAATGCCGCCATGGTTATCGCCCAGGTAAACCCCGAGATGCCGAGGACATGGGGGGAAAGTTCAGTACATGTTGATGATATAGACTATCTTGTGCCCTTTGAAGAACCCCTTGTTGCAACATTTCCCACAGCAAAGAACAGGGAAATAATTGACAGAATCGGGCATTATGTGAATCAGCTTGTTGATGACGGATCAACAATTCAGGTGGGTTTTGGGCATCTTCCCAATGCCATTGTTACTCATCTTGATAATAAAAAAGATCTCGGTATCCATACCCAGGTGATCACCGACGGTCTTCTTCCCCTGTTTAAAAAGAAAGTGATTACAAATAAAAGAAAATCATATCTTCCCGGCAGGGCAGTTACATCTTTGTGCATGGGCTCCCATGAACTATACAGATATGTTGACAACAATCCCATGTTTTATTTCAGGTCTTCGGATTTTGTCAATGATCCCAATGTGATCGCAAAAAATGATAACCTTATTTCCATAAGTTCCGCCCTTGAAGTGGATCTTACAGGCCAGATATGTACGGATTCCAAGGGATACCTTTTTTACAGCGGTATCGGAGACCAGGTGGATTTTATAAGGGGAAGCAATATGTCAAAGGGCGGGTTTTCCATTATTGTCATTCCTTCAACCGCCCAGAACGGAACCGTATCCCGGATTGTACCCCATTTGAGTGAAGGTGCAGGAGTTGCAACAACAAGGGGCGATATTGACCTTATTGTCACTGAATACGGAATTGCTGAAATGAAAAGAAAAAGCATATACCAGAGGGTGATGGAACTGACCCGTATTGCCCACCCCAAATTCAGGAAATACCTGAT
>WGCX01000026.1 GCA_015493575.1 Desulfobacteraceae bacterium
GAAATTTTTCCAAAAAGGGGGTCAGGCTTTTCTTATTCGTTGTTATCAAACTATAAATATATGTTAACCTCAAAAGTTGAGATAATGACAATAAGGAAAGCCTGACCCTCTTAAATCTTTAATGTTCGATAAAAACTTGATAATCGAGTGAAAGAATAATTAAAATTGAAGAATAATTAAAATTGTCAACAGACCGAAGATTAAAAAAAAACAGATATTTAATAACTGATTAAACCAAAAAGGAAAAACGATGTCTCAACTCATTGCCGATAAAAGAGAAATAGAATTCATACTTTACGAACAGCTGAAAGCGGAAGAACTGCTGGCATTTGAAAAATACCATGATTTTTCAAAAAAAACATTTGATATGATAATTTCCGAGGCAAGAAAAATCGGACTTAAGGAAATTCTGCCCACCATGGTTGACGGTGACAGGCAGGGAGTAAAGTTTGAAAACGGAAAGGTGACAGTGCCTGAATCCTTTCACAGGGCAAAAAAAGTGGTAAAAGAAGCTGATTTGACGTCCACCATGGAAGATCCCGACTGGGGAGGCCAGGGCCTGCCCTTTCTTATTTCCATGGCTATTATGGAATATACGGTTGGAGCAAATTATGCCCTGAGCGGTTATATACACATGGGGCACGGAACCGGAAAAATGATTGAAATTTTTGGAACCGATAAATTAAAAGACCTGTTCCTTGAGAACCTTTATACATCCGGATGGGCGGGCACAATGCTTTTAACCGAGCCTGAGGCCGGCTCCGATGTAGGTGCAATTACCACAAGTGCAAAAAAAAATGATGATGGAACCTATTCCATAACCGGAAATAAAATTTTTATAACCGATGGCGAGCATGATATGGCCGAAAACATCATTCATCCGGTTCTGGCACGAATTGAAGGTGCACCAGAGGGAAGCCGCGGCATTTCAATTTTTATTGTTCCAAAAATATGGGTCAATGATGACGGATCTTTGGGAGAACCAAACGATGTCCTGTGTCTTGGAGTTGAAGAAAAAATGGGATTCCACGGTTCCGCCACATGCTCCATGGCCCTTGGTTCCCGGGGAAAATGCCGGGGCTTTCTTCTTGGAGAGGAACACAGGGGTCTTCAGATCATGTTTCACATGATGAATGAGGCAAGGCTCAGTGTCGGATTCCAGGGCTCAACAGCAGCTTCCATTGCATATTTATATGCATTGGATTATGCAAGGCAGAGGATTCAGGGCAAGGACATCGCTGAAGGTAAAAATCCGGATGCAAGGTCAATCCCCATTATCCGGCACCCCGATGTAAGGCGGATGCTCACATGGATGAAAGCCCATGTGGATGGCATGAGAAGTATGATCTACTATGTATCATTGTGCATTGACCAAAGTGAAAATGAAAAAGATCAAGCAAAAAGGGAACTTGCCAGCGATATGGTCGGGCTTTTGACACCAGTTGTAAAAGCGTATTGCGCAGAGCGCGGGTTTGAGGTCTGCGTCCAGGCCATGCAGGTATTTGGCGGATATGGCTACACCAAAGAATTTCCAGCTGAACAATTAGTCAGGGATGTGAAAATAGCCACGATTTATGAGGGAACCAACGGTATCCAGGCCATGGATTTTCTTGGCCGTAAACTCGGCATGAAAAAGGGTATGGTTTTTAAAAATCTCCTGGATGAAATGGGTAAAACCGCAGCCGCTGCAATGAAATCCGAAACCCTGAAACCCTTTGCAGAATCTTTTGCAGGTTCAGTAAATGATCTTGGAAAAACAGCCATGGGTATCGGCAGTGCTGCAATGTCAGACAAATATGCCGCAGCTTTTGCCAATTCACATCCGTTTCTCGAAGCAGCAGGTGATGTTATCATGGGATGGATGCATTTATGGAGGGCACTTACCGCCGTAAATGCCCTTGAAAAAAAGACAAAGAAAAAAGAGCAGATTTTTTATCAGGGAGTTATTACCTGCGCCCGTTTCTATATTGAAACCGTATTGCCGGTAACAAAGGGAAAAATGGATTCTGTTAAGGCACTTTCCGATGCTGCCCTTTTAATGGATGAAACCTCGTTTGATTAGGATCGGAGATGAAATAAGTTGAACAGAAATAGCGCAGGATTCTTACCCCATGTACAAGGCGCATTAAAGGTTGCATACTCAACGTATTTTTGCCTTTGATGCAACGAAGTAGATGGGAAAAGAAGACAAGCAATCTCGTTCAACTTATAAAATTTTCGATCCTTGCTGACAACCGGAATTGAGATGGACAAAAAAAAGACTTGAAAAAACTGCAGCCCTTATCACAGACAATACCAGGCGTTTCAATATCCGGGAAGGCTTACCCCCTGATGATGACACCCTTCCTCCAAGACTTTTTGACCAGAATCTTGAAGATGGCAGCGGCATATCAGGAAAGAAGCGTCAGAAAAATTCCTGCAGCAATGACTGTTCCGATAACACCTGCCACATTGGGACCCATTGCATACATGATTAGATAATTCTTTTTATCTGCTTCGGTTCCCACCTTGTGGACAACCCTTGCAGCCATTGGAACTGCAGATACTCCTGCAGCGCCAAGAAGAGGATTTATTTTTCTTTTTGAAAAAATATTCATTATTTTAGCGAGAAGTATGCCGGTTGCAGTGCTCACCATAAATGCAAAAAGGCCAAGTATAAATATGTAAATCACCTTGGGCTGGAGAAAAGTTTCGGCATTCATGGTGGCTCCAACGGGCAGTCCGAGAAATATGGTAACTATATTCATCAGTTCGTTTTGGGATGCTTTGCTGAGCCTTTCCACTACACCTGCTTCCCTGAAAAGATTGCCTAACATCAGCATTGCAATAAGCGGAGCTGCAGCCGGTACAAGAAGAATCACAACAAATGTTGAAACAATTGGAAATGCCAGTTTTTCAAGTTTTGTTACCTTTCTTGTTTTTTTCATACGTATTTTGCGTTCTTTATCAGTGGTCATAAGACGCATGATTGGCGGCTGGATAATCGGCACCATGGCCATATATGAATAAGCTGCAACAGCGCAGGTTCCAAGCAGCTGCGGTGCAAGCTTAGTTGCAAGAAAAATAGTGGTAGGGCCGTCAGCACCTCCGATTATACCTATGGTGGCAGCTTCCGGTAAAGTAAACCCAATGGCATGGGCCACAAAAAATGTTATATAAACACCTGCCTGTGCACCAGCCCCGAGAAAAATAAGTCTTGGATTTGCAAGAAGAGGCGCAAAATCCGTTAAAGCCCCAAGGCCGAGAAAAATCAGGGGCGGAATAATTTCCCATTGAATTCCATAGTGGTAAAACCGCCACAACAGGCCTTCTCCCGGATTCATCAGCCCTGCAAGGGGAAGATTGGCAAGAAGTATTCCAAAACCAATGGGAAGAAGCAACAGTGGTTCATAGTCCTTTGCAATGGCAAGATAAATAAGGATAAGCCCTATGAACCACATTAGCACCATTCCGGGCGTAACATAGAGGAACCCCGTTGTTTTAAATATTGCAAAATGATTCAGCATTATTTCTTTGCCTCCTTTGCCATTTCTATTTTATCTGTGACAAATGAGGTGATCCTGATTGCGAAGTAAAGTAAGGCCATACCGCAAAAAACCCCTGTAATTCCTGATATAAATACAATAAAAGAATTTGACATATTTCTTCATCCTGATTTTATCTGTTCGCTTTTCTTATACCAAGCTTATCTAAAGCAATGATCCATTTACAGATATTTGCTGAGCCCTCAACCATTGTATAGGTTGGAGCATCCCTGTAAAACCTTGCAACAGGATATTCAGTTGAATATCCATATGCGCCAAGAAGCCTTAAGGCAAAATTTGAGCATTTTGTAACTGTTTCACCTGCAAAATATTTTGCCTGGGCAACATCAAGGCCATTGTTGAGTTTTCCCTGATCCTTGACCCATGCAGCCTTGTAAACAAGAAGACGTGCAGCCTCTATTTCCGTTGCCATCTGGGCGATCATATCCTGGTTCATCTGGAACTGCCCGATGGGTTTTCCAAACTGTTTTCTTTCCCCGCAGTATTTCACGGCAACATCAAAGCATGCCTGGGCAAGGCCAACTGCACCTGCTGCAGCAGAAAGCCTTGTATGGTTAAGGGAACTGAAAACTATTTTTGCACCGTCTCCGGGTTTTCCAAGGAGATTTTCCTTTGGAACCTTTACATTATCAAGAAATAATTCTCCGGTTGGTGAAGAATGGGAACCAAGTTTATCAAGATTTGATGTTTTGATGCCTTCAAAATTTTTAGGTTCAATAACAAAGGCTGAAAGCCCCTTGCTTCCCTTTGATTTGTCAGTATAGGCGTAGCAGATCAGCGTATCTGCAACGGTTACATTTGATATCCAGGTTTTGGAACCATTTAACAGATAATAATCTCCCTTGTCCTCTGCAACGGTTGACATGGCCATGACATCGGAACCTGCATCGGATTCTGTGATCCCGAAACCTCCGACATACTCTGCTGTGCAGAGTTTTTCGATGTATTTCTTTTTTGCCTCTTCGGTTCCGTATTTAAAAATGGTAAAAGCACATCCAAGCACCTGCATGTTCACCTGAACCCTTAATGAGGATGAAGCTTTTGCAATCTCCTCGGTGACAATCATTGCAGCGATCCAGCCCATATCTTCCCCACCGTATTCTTCGGGAATCACAGTACCGAAAAAACCAAGCTCTCCCATTGGTTTCATCACTTCCTTATACGGAAAATAATGGTTTTCATCCCATTCATCGGCATTTGGAGCTATCTTTTTTGTTGCAAATTCCTTTACTGCTTTTCTTAACATTTCAAGTTCGGTTGACAATTTAAAATCCATGACTTCTCCTTTAAATTTCTTTTTTAATTGTAATTATATTATGGTTACAAATTAGCTGTTTAATTATTAAAAATATGAATTAAACAGCTTTTAATCAATTTTGCAAGATAAATTTTCATGTAATCAAAATAAAAGCCATAAAAACATAATAAAAGAATTAGAACATTAGCAATTCCGGTTTATGAATTTTGACGAAACCATAAATATTTATCATTTGTTTATGGGGTGCCGAAGGAATTAGTAATGTTTTTCATTTTATTCCGGTTATTTTCAACAATAATAAAATTTAAGGTGGTGTAAACTGTAAACAAAGGGAAAAATACTGCCATTAATATGATATTAATCACCGGTATTATGCTTTTTACCGCAGGAAGAATTCCAATCCTGACGGATATGCTGTAGTGGGATATTACCCAGTTAATTTTTTTCTTCAGTGTCCAATGCCTGTTGGAAGCAGGATAATCAATAAACATAAGGGCAGAATAAAAAATATATAATACAAGTACCAGAAACTGGCCAGCGACGGGAATAAAATTTACGGCAAGGGCAATAATTGTAACAAGTATGCCTACCAGGCCAATTTTGATTCCCTCATAGAGATCAGTGAAAAACATTGAAACTCTCAAAGTAACAGTCTCAGCCCCATGCGTTTTTAACCCGTTGTTGTAAATTTTTTCAACTGATCCGCTTAAAAAAATATAAAATGGAGTGGTAAGGCAATAAGCTGCAAGAAAAGCAAGATAAAAGGAAATAATTCTCGTGATAAGCAGAAACATGTATTTCATCACAATCCACCCCCAGCCTTCCAGTCTTCCCAATATACCCGAAGTATCGGGTGGTATCTGGAAAAAATGACCGGTTAACCCGTTAATCAATTTTATTGCTTCAACATATCCTGCAAAGGTAAGAAATCCTGTAAATAAAATTAAAAACATACTCCAGCCAACAAGGCGTATATGACGAAATATAAAGGTCATGGATGAAAACAGAGAAGTGTGCTGTGTTTTACAATCAGTCATATTGTACCTCCTTTTGGTGCTTACTTGTCCGGGGTAAAACGTTGCTGTAATATCCATCAATATCCTGCAAAATTCTGATCCTGCAAAATCCTGCAAAATATCTTTTTGCATTAAATACAGATATAAATTTTCTGTATGTTTATATTTTGTTCGTGCCTATCACAAAAAACATAAGGTTTCAACCTGACTGATAATGGTTAAATCTGGATATTTGCTATAAGATCTGGCCCGGGGTAATGAAACTCCTGCTGCAAAAGAGAATATACAGGAATTTTTTATAAAACTGCCATGAGGCGGATCTGAACTGCGTTACAGTGCCTCAAAAAATCAGAGATTTTGACAAACATAAAAAGAGCATCAGTTGCTTTGTCAAAATTGAGCTTTTTCTTATAAAACGGCCATGAGGTCGATCTGAAGACTCTCAGACAGCATCACAACAAAAAAAGAAACTTTAAGAATTTAAGGTACTTTACAGGATAGCTGCATGCAGAAGTTCTCCCATATCCCATATTCTGATTCCCAGTTCTTTCTCATATTTACTGAAATTAATCATACATATGGGACATGCCACAATAATATTTTTTGAAATAGAAGCAAGTTCGTGGATCCTGGCCTGAGAAATATTTTTACTCAGGTTTCCATAAGCATACTCAACAGGTCCGCCGCAGCAACCGGTATTCTGTCTGCTGTTCTCACTCTCCAAAAATTTAATGTCAAGGCAATTCATTATCCTGCGCATCTCGTGAATGATATTGAGGCTGCGTGTCATAACGCATGAGTCGTGGAGTACAAAATCATCGGGAAGCCCGCATGAACCATGCCGGGTTATTTTTTTAGTATTTTCAAATAGATATTCCATGTAGTGGATCACCCGGAGTTCATAATTACGAATATATTTAGGGTATATCGTACGAAGCATATAGGTTGTATGGGGATCAACTGTGACCACCTGCTTTACCCCCTGATCCTTGAGATGGCTATATACCTTATATACATGCGGTGCAATATCTTTTTCAAGGCCAAGATCATAAAGCAACACACCACTGTATGGTTCGTTTTCGTACAGATATGCCGGGTCAAGTCCGGTTTGACGTAAAACTGCAAGTATTCCGGTTAGTGCTGTATTCCCTTTTAAACGTATATTCTGTGCATTTCTGGCCTTAAATTTTATAACAGCTTCGCCTGCTACAGCATTGCCCATGGCCATCATTTTTGCAAAAGCTTTCACAGACAAAAGAGGTAACAAAGGGCGTATTGTTTCAACAAGGCTGGTTTCCTGAATTACGTATGGGAGCATTTGATACATACGTGCGGTGAGTAAAATCGTGGGGCCTTTTCTGGGCATATCCGTTTTTTCCGCCCAGTCTGTCCAGTATGGTTGCGTGAAGCCCATGGGATCACCGGTTCTCGCCATATTATCCTTAAGAGTTGCAAGTGCCTGGGAAATCATAATTTTAGATTGCTGCATTCTTACCTCCTTTAACCAGAGTAGGAGATACCAGAGACCGCCCGAGCTGGATAAGTTCACATATCTCTAAATTTTGTCCCTTGCTTTTGCAGATTATCTCACAGCGTTTGCATTGAAGACAGGTATAAAGACAGAAAGTCATTGCATCATCCAGTTCCAGGCGGCCTTTTAACAAATATTTTAAGATTTGAAGCCTGCCAAAAGCCGACATACTCTCCACACCTATAGAAGCCTGATAAGTAGGACACACATCAACGCAGAATCTGCAGGCACGGCATTTGGTAATTTCTTTGAGAAGTTTTGTTTTGGCAGTTTTTTGTGGAATCATATTAATCCCTCCAGATTGCCGCGGTTCAAAATATCATTCGGATCAAAAGTTTTTTTGAGAGATACCAGAAAATCATAATAATTCTGGCCATATTTTTCCTTTAAAAAAGATGCACGCTGGGCGGTAAGTCCCCATTCCCCGCCACAGCCTCCATATTTTATATTCAATGCTTCTGTTCTTCTCCTGACTTCCATGGTCACTGCTTTTTTAACATCATCGGTAAGATCTTTGCTTGGTATAAATGCATATGCATGGATTGTTGGTGCTCCAATATGACCAAAAGAATAAAATTCATTTCCCTTATAACTATCCAGATTCAAAATAATATTTTTGGCCTCAATAAAAGCATCCTTGAGCTTATCCACTCTTACTGTAATTTCACTGCCAAATGTACTACCAAGGCGATAAACATAATTTCCTGCCTCGGCTCTGCTGCTCCATATTTTATCCCATTTTTTTTGATTTGTAACAATTTCAGCTTCCACCGGATTATTATTTTTTATGAAGTCTAAAAAAATATCGGCTTTGGCTTCACATCCGGTATCAGTGGAGGAACTGACTGTTATCATGGCAACAGCTCCGGAAGGAGGTGAAAGCCCGACTGCCTCAAATCCGACTTTTGAAGCCTTTTCATCGAGATATTCAAAAAACATGGGAGTTGGGACTCCCTTTTTATACATAGCCATTACCGTGTCAATGATATCTTCTGATTGTTTATAATAGGCAACAATGTTACGGGTAAAAGGTAAAGGAATTAGCCGCATACGGATTTTACTGATAACACACAAAAGTCCTTCAGAACCTACCAAAAATTTTGTAGCCTCAATCCCGGCAGGTTTTCTTGTTGATTCTGTTCCGATATTCAAAATTTCACCTGTGGGAAGGACTACTTCCATACCGAGCACATAATCTCCCGGTTTGCAGATGGTTGCATCAACGGCATGGGCACTGGTATTGACAGAGATCGATCCGCCAATCGTAGCAATCAGTTCACTTCCTGGAAATACAGGTAAAAGGGCATTAAAGGCAGTTAATTTTTTGCGTAATTTACCGATATGCATTCCCGGTTCAACCTCAAAGTAACCTCTTTCCGGAAATGCTTGAAATTTTTGCATTTTCGCCGTATCCAATACAATACAATTAACTTTAGGACGGCCAAGCCCCACAAGGGATGTACCCGATCCATGAATATGCACCGGTATATTGTACTTATTTGCATATTGCAGTATTCTGGATATTTCCCGGCTGTTTACAGGTCTGACTACGGCATAAGGTATATTATGACTCTCTACATCCCATGGCATTGTGTCCTTTGCATAGGCCATTGCAGTGGGACGATCTGTATATACCTGTTCCCCTCCAATTATGCCGGCTAAATCTTTAGTTAATTTTTTCAAATTAATATTCATTATAATGAACCTTTTATTTTTTAATTTTACAATTTTAAAGTTGTTATTCCACCTGTAACTTGCAATTATTTTTTCCCCGAATATACGACAAAATTGAAGTATTTATAACAACAATCAACCTCATTGAATCCTGCCTGCTGCATCCATAAAAGCTGTGATTCAAGAGTTGCCGGTAAATCATGGGACATTCGTTCATAAATTACATCAAGTTCATCTGCAGTTAAACCAGAATGCTCAAGATAATCTATCCAATGCCAGTGGTAGAATTTCTCCGCAACAGGAGTACTCCCTGCGGCCAAATCCGCATTGATAAACATACCACCTGGTTCCAGTATATGATAAATTTTTTTCATAAGTTTAGGCTTTAGTTTATGGGTAAGGTGGTGAATAGACATTGCAGAGACAATAAGATCATAGTGACCGGATAATGAGTCACCGGCGTAATCTCCCACAAAGGATGTTACGTTATCATAATCTGCAAAACGCTTCCTTGCTACTGCGAGCATATTGTCTGAAATATCCATAACACCGGCATGTGCTTTGGGGAAAATTTTAAGAATCAATGCGGCAAGTAGACCGGTACCTGTCCCAAGATCCAGAAAAGAAAATGATTTTCCCAGCCTGAACGGTATAAGATCAACAATAGTTTTATAAAAAACTTCAAAGCAGGGTATTACCTTTTGTCTGTGCAAGTCATATTGCATAGCCCCTGTGTCAAATAATGTTTTTGCTCCCACTATTATTTCCCTTACTATTATTATTTCCCGTAAGTTCCGATATACGTTCCTGTTATTTAAGTTGTGCGGGATGAATGAAGATATTAAATATTTTCATGAATAATACCTGATATTGGTCATTAGAAGTGATTTTGAGAACAGACTAATTTTATTTTTTGTCTATATTAATGTTAATTCTGCAAGCTCACTAACGTCTGTAACAGTCTCAATATTTTCTATAAAATTCAATAAGGTATTGATCCTTTTGGCATCAAAATCGAGCCCGCTTGCTAAAATGCATTTATTGAATTTTTCGCGTTGTTGATCAATATTTATTGGATTTCCCGGATTTCCTAAAGGGGTCTTTATATGTTTTTCATAAACCATACCGTCTTTCATACCTATGCGCATGGAAACCTGCAGAATATCATTATCAGCTAAACCAGAATCAGGTATCACGATTACCCTCTCAGAGAGCATTCTGATTTTGGGATCAAATATAACATTATCTTTAAAATCAGATAAACGCACATCTTTACGGCATAGGGCAACGCTTACAGTATATGGTATACTGAACTGGGCATCGACTTGGGGATTACAGCCCGGTTTAAATGGTTTTCCCACCATTTCATTAACCATTTTTGATGCATGAACCTCTATGGTATCAATATCCTCCAAAGAATTGTTTAACCGTGGTAAAAGTGCAAGAGCTGCATCAATGGCAGAATGAGTCATACGGCAGCTCGGATATGGTTTTATACTTAAATCTGTAATTGAGAAATGGAGACCTAATTTATTAATAACCGGTTCAATTTCATATTCTCCATTTTCATAAAGATTATAAAAGCCATATTTACCGCTTAGAAATTTATTGCTGCCTGTGATCCCCGCCTTTGCCAAATATGCGGATATAACTCCAGCAGATGCGGAAAATCCCGGCTGCATACGCTTAACAAGACTGCCTTCGAGTAGGCCCTGAGCATTGCCTGCGCTTTGACTGTAAACTATACCAAGAGCATTTCCTGTCTGATCTTCATTAAGTGCAAGAATTTTAGAGGCAGCGGCAGCGGCTCCGAAAGCTCCGCATGTAGCCGTTCTTATCCAGGAAAGAGGACGTTTTATGGCCAGGCTTATACGGCATATGATATCGATACCTGCTACAATAGCTACAATCAATGTTTTTCCACTGATATTACCTGTATCCTCTGCAGTAGCCAAGGCAGCGGGAAGAACACTAACGCAGGTATGCAGAGCAGATACATCCAGGGTATCATCAAAATCAAGGGCGTGCATCATGGTACTATTGGCCATTGCGACCAAAGACGGAGGTGCCTTGTATCCGTGTATCAATACGCTGGGGCCGTGATTATGTCCCCAAATTTTTGCCAGTGCGGTTACTGCATCACATCCCGGAGCATTACTGCCTGGAAAGGTCACTCCCAAAGAATCCATTATAAGTAATTTACAATAATTGATTACATGCAGGGGTAGATCTTCAAATTGAACTGACTGGATATAATTTATAAGCTTTTTTTCCATATCCGGACCATACGTTCGTTTTTTCGGCATTGATAATATTCCTTTATATGTTTAAACGTTTGTTTACATACTTATTCGGGCGAGTTCAGGGGGTAGTTCCTTATAAAAAAAACATCATATTTATACTTTATTTACAATCCCTTCATATATAAGTCTGGTGTTTTCCAGGTGTTGCATGGTTTTTTCATAGGCACGATCTCCATCTTTATCACTTATGGCTTTTAAAATTTCTCTGTGCTGCCTTATGAGTTCCAGAATTCCGTCTCTCCCTACGTGCTGACTCGTTTTTTCAATGATGATTTTTGAATATGCATGTGTAATTGAGTTAGTGGTAAAGCTTATAATTGGATTATCTAAAATTTCTGATATCTTACAATGAAAACGGACATTCAGTAAACGAGCTTCAAGCAGGGATGTTTCAGTCAATTTTGCAGCTTTATCCAACATACTGGTTAAGGAAATAATATCTTTTTCGGTTCTTTTCACAGCCACCATCTTTGCTGTATCAGGTTCTATGAAAATCCTAGCGTCAATCAGGTGGTTGAAAGTAATATGCCCTAAACGAACCAAATTTAAAAAATTGTCAGCTATTGCGTCGGCATTGGGTTTACATATATATGTCCCGGCATTTTTTCCCCGTTTTGTCTTAATCAGTCCGGATCTTATAAGATTTTTCAGGGCTTCACGTATAGTTACGCGTGAAACCTGAAACTGTTCGACAAGTTCCCTTTCCGAAGGTAACTTTTCATCCAGTTTAAATATACCCTTTATAATTGATTCTCTTAACTGCCGCTCCACCTCCTGCGAAAGAGGCGGTTTTTTTAAAGATTTAAAAGTATGCATAATCAGTTTTTGAATAAAGTTTGTTATTATTTTTTGTGCCGGAATTATTGTTCGTATTTTGCAAAGCAATATTATAATACATATAGAATATTTATAATATCAGGTAACTACTAAACTTGGCAACCATGTGGCAAGAAAAGGAAAAACCATAATAAGCATGATTGTTATAATATCTATCAGAATGAAAGGAACCGCGGCATAGAAAAGATCCTTTAAATCCATCATTTCCGGTGGGACAAGTCCTTTGACTATATACAAATTCAATCCCATTGGGGGAGAAATATTTCCTGCACACATATTTACAGTTACAAGAATACCAAACCACAGCACGTTTATATTAAGTGCGTGAATAATAGGTAAAATTATAGGTGTTGTCATCATTACTATGGCAACAGGATCAAGAAACATCCCCATAAAAAAGAATCCCGCCATAAGAACGGCAACGATTGCATAAGGGGGTACAGGCAGACTGACAACCCAGTCTGTAAGTGAAGTAGCGCATCCTGAATAAATAATGATATAGCCGAAGGAAGTGGCACCTATAATTATCCAGCCTATCATGCTCGTTGTTTTGACCGTTGCAAGCAATGATTTTCTTATTATTTCCATGTTTAGATTCTTTTTTGCCAGGGCAATAGCGAATACTGCAATACATGCTATGGCACTGGCTTCAGTGGGAGTGGCAATACCAGTATAGATAGTGATAAGTAAAATTGCTACGAGGGATAAAAGTGCCCATACTCTCCAAAGAGAGCTTAATTTTTCCTTCCATGTGAATCTTACATCATCTCTCGGTGCAATTGATGGGTTGAGTTTTACCCTGATGCCAATATACAATAAAGCTAAAATAGTCATTACTATTCCAGGTATTATTCCTCCGGCAAACAGCCCTCCTATTGATTCATTAGCCAACGTTCCATATATAATCAATATTACACTGGGCGGTATCAATATGGAAAGAGCGCCTGAGAACGCAACAATAGCCCCCGACAGGCCGGATTGATATCCTCTTTTCTGCATTTCAGGCAGAGATACAAGTCCCACCGTAGCTGTACCCGCTGTACTTGCTCCGCAAACTGCCCCGAAAATTGCTCCGAAAACTGTACTTGTCATACCGAGCCCTCCAGGAAGATTACGTAGAAACCTGTCAGCAACATCATAGGTATCTGTCCCCATATGACTGTACATTACTATTTGTGCCATTAGTATGAAAAGTGGCACGCAGACAAGCGTATAATTACTCATATGGCTGTATCCGGCAAGAGCTACTCCATAAATACCCTCCGTCCCCGGCCAGAACACCAATGCCCCTGCCATACTTAAAAAGCCCAGGGAGAAAGCCACTGGCAGTCCGAGAAAAAGAAGCAGAGTAAGTGAACCTACAAGTATAAAAAGTACAAAATACCATTCCATAAGTAACAACCTCCAAACGGTTAGTTTTTAATTTTTCCCATTAAAATGGCAGTATTACGAATAAGTCTGAATATAAACTCAAGCATAAGAAAAAAAGATCCTATCATGAGAAAGCTTCTTACCGGCCATAACGGCCATCCCAGATATTCTGTACTCCGTATATTACCGCGCCATGCATCCAGTGTAAACGCTGTAGATTCCATAAAGAACATCATCATATACACTATTGCCATAATAGAGGTGATTACTTCCATTAATGCCCTGTTCTTTTCAGATGCATTCTCGGTAAATATATCTACTGCAACATGCCCTCCCGCGGGAAGTGTCCAAGGACCCCCAAAAAAGACAACCATAATTAACATGTAACGGTTAATTTCAAAACTCCATGTAGTAGGTGCGTTAAATATATACCTCATTGCAACATCGTAGCTTATTGTCAACATCATGATAATAATGACCCAGCCTGCAAATACCGCCATTTTTTCATCAAATCCTGAAACTATTTCCATAAATTTACCAAATAGGCCAGATTGTGTATCTATTTCATTATCCATAAATCTTTCTCCAAACTGAATTGATAAAAAAGGACAAGTCATATTACCTGCCCTTTTCATAGGTAGTTTTGATTTATGCCGCTTTACTGCTTATTATTTTCTTTTTCTTTCAGTAACTCAACCAGTTTTTTACAATCCGGACTTTCCTTTGCATACCATGTCCACACTGATTTCATCATTTTTTTGGATTTTGCTATATCAGCATTACTTAATGTAAAAAATTTGACTCCTTTTTTTCTGCTCCAGGCCATACTTTTTAGTTCATATGCAGGCCAGTATTTCAGACTTGCCCATTCTCCCCATTTATGTGCAACATCTACAAGGGTCTTCTGCAAATTTTTTGGTAGTTTTTCAAAGGAATTTTTGTTTATCCAAAGGTCGTCTGACCATGTGAATACAGGGGGGTTGGTATATGTTTTGGCAATTTCAAAAAATTTATAGTCTTTCAGACCATATACGGTAAAAATCAAGGCATCCACAGTTCCTCTCTGAAGAGCAGGATAAATTTCAGCTGTAGACATGGTTACAGGAGCAGCTCCCCATGCTTTGGCAACTCTTGTAGCAACTCCTCCGGCGGTTCTTAATTTAATATTTTTTAAAGAATCAATAGTTTTGAATGCTTTATTGCCCCTGCCTATTATACCTTCTCCGGCGCAGAGAACACTTGTAAGCCATACCGAGTTTGCTTTTTTGAGATAATCTTTATAGATGATATCATGAAATACTCCTTTTTTTCCTCCTTTGTTATAATTCATGTAATTCCAGAACGCCTTACGATTACCAAGGGAGATATACGGCAGCCAGTCCACATCACCTTCCGGGACCATTCCATGATAATACACAGCAGAGCTTGCCAGCATATCAATTGTGCCCTTGTTCAAACCGTCCAATGCCTCAGAAGTAGCTATTAATTGGCTTGCTGGAAATAATGTAAATCTTATTTTTCCGTTGGTTGCCTCCTTTATCATTTTAACAAATTTTTTATAAGCCTTGTATTCAGGATGCTGAGTATTCCATGTCAGCTGAAATTTAAGGTTATAGGTTTTTGCGTATGCCTTTTTACTAAAGATACCCATACTAAAAATAAGGGTGACTGTAAGTGCCATTGCCAATACGGTTGTCGAACCTATTCTTTTCATTTTCTCTCCTTAAAAAAATCATGGGGTTAAATTGTTACTACTGAGTTTAATTATTTTGGATATTTTTTAGTAATCACCTCCTCTTTTGGCCTGTTAAGAGAGCTATTGTTAGTTGTTATACCAGTAGAGTGATAGATGTCAACCTTTTATGTAAATATCTGGATATTTACCATAAGGTCTGGTACGATCGCATATTTAACCTGGGCAGGCCGCCAGCGGAGGTATATCTTCAAAGTATAGCTGACATTGTCTCATGGTTTTGCATACCTGGAAAGAGGGATTTAATTCTGAGCCATTTCCAATGATTTTTTCTAAACCGATTTCAGGGATGAAATTTTATCCAATTTAATTCTTTTCATTTAATTCCCTCCATTTAATTCTCCCATGATTATTTTCAGGAGGGATCATGGAACCCATCCCCTGTGCATTTTGCAGCACTTTTTGTATTCCAAGAAATAAATGCCAAAGATTTTGTTCAAAATCCCGATGTCAACGTGTAGAGAGTCACTATAATATCCCAAGAATTCGGCCAAAAATTCCACGCACAAGTGCCTAAGTGATATTTTCCAAGTGTATTATTTTAAGAATAGAAAAAGAGGTGGGTTTTTCGTAGACAGCAGGAACCGCATAATGCCTTTTATCCTCCTTTTGTTCGTGCCTATCACAAAAAACATAAGGGTTCAACCTGATAATGGTTAAACCCTTATTTTATGGCCGTTTACAATTATGGGGGCGCAGCAGATTGAATCTGCTGCGTTCTGTAAATTCTTACAAAATTTATTTTTAAAAAATTATGCTGCTATTGCATATGCTTTTTCCGCAACATTACGAAGTTCATCCGGGGTAAAAGGTTTGTGCAGATAATCTACAGCTCCTATTCTTGCCGTTTCAACGGCAGTTTCAATGCTTGCATAGCCTGTAATAATGATAACTCTTGCAGAGGGCTGAGCATCGGCAATGTCTTTTAGAAGATCAAAGCCTGATACATTCGGCATCCTTAAGTCAAGAAGAACAAGCGTATAGGGCTGATGATTTATTTTTGCAACAGCCTCTTCTTTTGTCATGGCCTGATCGACTTTAAAACCGTTCTTAACAAGAATTTTTCTGATGTTATTATTCACCGAGACCTCATCATCCACAACAAGTATATTTTTCAGTAAGGAAGTTTTTGCAGTACCTTCCACAACGTCATTATCAGACTCGTTCATCACCTTTGCCGGGTTGACTGTTTTCAGTTTTTCATATGGAAGAAAAGCAAAACCATCTCTGTCCATATACTGGACATATTCAGGGCCAGTAGCGGCTATGACTTCATCATAATCAAAGGGTTGATCAATGCCGATCATGGTCTCTGGATTAAAGACAAAAGCATTTTCCGCTTCTGCCTTTGCTTTTTTTCTTGCTTCTGCCTTGCGTTTGGGACAATAATTTTTTG
Source organism: Desulfobacteraceae bacterium (assembly GCA_015493575.1). Lineage (GTDB taxonomy): Bacteria > Desulfobacterota > Desulfobacteria > Desulfobacterales > Desulfobacteraceae > WGCX01. The sequence continues at coordinate 16,685 of WGCX01000026.1, forward strand.
TGAGCCCTGTTTTACATGTAGCTCCAAGTTTTTTCTTAACGTCACAGATTCTTTCCCCGACTGTGCAATAAAATTCATTATCTTTATCTGAAGATTCTTCAACAGCGATTTCAGGCCCGGCTTTTGTAAGGTTAGGTGCCGCATCGGTTCCAAAATCGATGTCAACATCCATTATTTCAATGGCATCTTTTTCCTCTTCACTAACTTCAACTTTCACCAGTTCGCCGGAAAGGGCTTTACTGACCGTTGTCCTTAATTCTTCGGGGGTAAATGGTTTTGGAATATAATCAAGGGCTCCAAGACGTATGGCTTTCATGGCTGTGTTGGTTGATGCGTACCCGGTCATCATAATCGTTTTAATGTAAGGAACCTCCTTTGCAACATGCTTTAAAAGTTCAAGACCGTTCATTTCCGGCATGACGATATCAGAAATAAGAAGTTCAAAAGATTCTTTTTTCATCATGTCAAGGGCTTCTGCAGCGCTCTGGGTATGCACAACGGCATAGTTACTTTTTAAAAGAATTTTTTCAACATTTTTACAAATACCCTGTTCATCATCCACAACTATTATTTTTGCCTGATTTCCCATGATAAATCTCCTTTAAATTTTAAGTTCAAACCGGTTAATTAATTTTTAATAATTTTAAAAAATATTGGTATGCAATGCCTTATACGCAGGGAGTGTGCCGGTGCAGTATATTAGTTTTTAACTGTTTGATTTTACAATCTTTTATGTTGTTATTCAACTCTATGTATTGTGGTTTGGTGTATATTTTTTATA
>WGCX01000027.1 GCA_015493575.1 Desulfobacteraceae bacterium
GATCTTAAATATACAGAAAAATATCATGCATCATACGGTATAGCCGTATCTGATAAAAAAGGCTTTTCTGCAAATATTAACTTTACCTATACCGGAGAAAAGAAAATTGATGATTTTCAAAGTGGGCAATGGCCTGCTCCTGTGATCAAAACTGGGGGGTTCACCACAGCTGATTTAAATATCAGCAAAAATATTTTCGATTTCCAAAAATACGGGAAGATTACTTTGAAGGCCGGTATCAAAAATTTGTTTAACAAGGATTATGAATATGTACAGGGATATCCCATGCCGGGGAGAAGTTTTTTTCTTGGGGTAAGATATGACTTTTAGAACTATGACTTATGAATTTATTTTTTTACGATACGAAGGGTATTAAAATAGACCGCTGGAAAAAAATCCACAAAAGATCAAAATTGTACAATTGTTTTATAGTTTTTTGTATATTATCTGTGTGTTTTTTATTTTCAAGTGTTTGTGGGCAATGCCGGGAGATGATGCAGGTTGTTGACCAGACCGGCAGGTCAATGATGATTCCCAAAAATCCTGAAAGGGTGATCTCCCTTGCACCGAGCATTACTGAGATAGTATTTGATCTTCACAGGGAAAATCGTTTAAAGGGGGTAACCAAGTACAGTGATTTTCCTGTACAGGCTGTGAAGTTGCCCAAAATAGGCTCATACATTCAGCTTGATCTTGAAAAAATTGTACGGCTTAAACCTGATCTTTGTATAGCTGTTAAAGACGGGAATCCCATACAGACTGTTCAACGTCTACATGATCTTGGGATTCCCGTATATGCGGTAAACCCGGTAAACCTGGAATCTGTTATGGATGCTGTAACAGATGTAGGAGCCCTTCTTAATGCAAAACCAAGGGCAAAAAAACTTGTTTCCAATATGAAATCAAGAATAAACAAGATTAAATCCATTGTATTGAAATCCGTTAACAGGCCAAAAGTTTTTTTTCAGATCGGAATAGCCCCCATTGTATCTGCCGGAACAGGAACTTTTTTAAATGAACTTATTAAATGCAGCGGTGGAATTAATCTTGGTGAGGGGAAAAACCCTTACCCAAGATTTTCCATGGAGCAGGTCATAAGATTAAATCCTGATATTATCCTGATAAGCTCCATGGCAAGGAGCAGGGATGATGAAATTTTTACGGAAATTAAACAAAAATGGGAAACATGGAAAATGATAAGTGCCGTAAAAAATAAAAGAATTTTTATAGTTGATTCAAATATTTTTGACAGACCCACACCAAGATTAATTGATGCTCTTGAAACACTTGCCCATATTATTCATCCTGAACTTTTTAAAAAGGGAGCGGTCATACAGTGACCTTTCCGGAAAGAGCTATTATGTCCCGCATCGTTCGGGTGTCTTTTATATTTGCACTTATTCTTGCAGTATCAATATTTGCAGGACTTGCTGTGGGGTCAAGCTTTAACGGGTTGAAAATATTATGGGAAATGGTTTTTTCTGCAAAAAAACCGGATCCTATTTTAAGCACCATAATCTGGCGGATACGTTTTCCAAGGGTGCTCATGGCATTGATGTCAGGAGCCGTTCTGTCAACAGGCGGACTTGTGTTCCAGGCCCTTTTGAGAAATCCCCTTGCTGAACCGTACATACTCGGTATTTCGGGGGGGTCTGCAATAGGAGCCATTGCAGGAATAATTCTCGGTATTTCCAGATTTCCAGGAGTTGCAGCAGCGGCATTTGCCGGAAGCATGGCAACCCTTGTTATCGTTGTTGTAATGTCGTCGGGCAAAGCTTCATTAACAAAGGATTCCATGCTTCTGTCCGGGGTGGTGATAAATGCTTTCTGCTCGGCAATTATCATGTTTTTAATATCCATTACGAACAGCAGTCAGATTCACAGTATCATGTTCTGGCTCATGGGCGATCTTTCATCTTCGGATATGAATCAGGTACATTTTCTGGCATTGAGTACAATACCTTGTTTTTTTGTTATTTTTCTTTTTTCCCATTCCATGAATCTTCTTTTAATGGGAAAGGAAATGGCACATTCCATGGGTGTGAATATAAAATTTGTCACTGGTATACTCCTTGTTATCTCTTCGTTTATGGTAAGTGCAACCGTGGCTGACTGCGGCCTTATGGGCTTTGTAGGCCTTGTAGTGCCCCATATTATGCGTCTTGTATTTGGCCCGGACCATAGAATTCTCGTGCCTGCATGCATTCTTGGAGGAGGTGCTTACATGGTTATATGTGATCTTCTCGCAAGGTGTATTCCACAACAGGGAGAAATTCCAGTAGGAGTTATCACTGCCATGATCGGGGCACCTCTTTTTATTTTTCTTTTAAAAAAGGGAAAAACCTGAAATAAATGAAAAATGCAATTGCAATACATTCTCTTTCATATTCATACGGTAATTTCAGTGTTCTTTCAGCAATATCATTTAAAGTTGAACAGGGCATATTTTTTACTGTCATAGGACCAAACGGATCCGGTAAATCAACTTTGATGAAAATTCTTGCAGGTATTCTGAAATTTAAAAAAGGAAAAATATCCATTGCAGGAAAAAATCTGAAAAAATATTCAGGAAGAGAACTTGCCCGTCATGTGGCATATGTACCCCAGACTATTTCTGCGGAATTTCCCTTTACCGTGGAGGAATTTGTTCTTCTCGGACGGTCGCCGCACCAGGGAATGCTTGGTATAAACTCTGAAGAAGACCATTTGATTGCAGATCAGGCAATGGATTTTACAGATACCGGAACGCTTTCTCAAAAAAAAATCGACCGGATAAGCGGTGGAGAAAGGCAGAGGGTTTTTATAGCAAGGGCAGTTTGTCAGCAGCCCGAAATAATGCTTCTTGACGAACCTGCATCTTCCCTTGATCTTGCACACCAGGTAAAACTCATGGACCTTCTTGAGCGATTAAAAAATGAAACCGGGATCACAATTATAATGGTTTCACACGATATAAACTTAGCCGCAATGTATTCAGATGCCATGATTTTAATTAAGAACGGAAGTGTTATAAAACAGGGTACTGCTGCAGAAGTTATTAAACCTTCAATTTTAGAGGATATTTTTGGCTGTCCTTTTTTTGTTGATACAAATCCCGCTGGAAACAGTCCGAGAATTTCCCCGATACCTGCAAAATTCAAACTCAACAGGAGAGCACCCCATGCCAGTTAAAGTTTTTGTCCTTAAATCTCTTTTTGTTCAGAATATGGTAATGGCTCTGGGGATGGGTGTTGCTTTGTTCTTATTGTACCTTGGTATAAAGAGGAAAAAATTAAGGCAAATCGTATTATTCTCCATATGGATTGTGCTTATTCTCTGGTTTTTTAACAGCAGCATGTGGGGGTTCAGCACTGTTACCATCGGAGGTAAGGGGATTAAACTGCAATATGGGTTTTTATCTTTCAAAAATATCACTCTGCCTTTAAACACCCCGTTTTCAATTCAAACCGAAAATGCTGGTTTTCCAAAATACAGAAAACTCTATGTTCTTAAAATAGGTGACAGAAAGAGTATGAGGTTAAGCGGCTGCGAATATCCAAGGCTGCAGCAGCTGGATAAGGTGCTTAAGGAAATTCCCAAAAGATAACTTTATACGTAACCGTTCGCAGTCCATACGTGAATAGTAAGCGTTTGCAGGGTGCTGCTGATGCAAGGCGGCGGGCAAGCAGACGAAGTACTAAAGTACTTCAAATGCAAAGCCAACGCTGCAGGTACAGTGTCCCTGTGAACGTTTACTTTTATACTTTATTTTATCTGTTTTTAAGAACGTAATCTCTTTAATTTATTTTTTGAACCTGATATCATAATTCTGAATTGCGCAGCACACGGCCGGAAATATGATTTATGGGCTGATTTATATATCTGTTTTACTGAGAATTACATGCTGTACACCCTTTAGCTGCTTAAAGGATACGCCTTGAAGAATGCCCTGTTTTACGAATCCTTTAGTTTTGTCATGTTGTGCTGACTTACCTGAAAACCAGGCCCTATATGCTATTTCTGTTCGTCGGCTCATAGTTTTGCACTCAAAGTTGCCGTTCCCTGCGGTCACTCTCGCCTGTGGCTCGCCTTTCGCGTTGCTCAAGCCCTTCGGACGGTCCCTCACGGTTCCGCCCTTGCTTTCGGCTAATACTTGTGTTAACAAAACAACATGTTAACTGGATTCACGTATAGGGGACTTACACCCCATAAGTTCACGCCCATGCCGGGCGTACACAACACAAATGCACACGGACAGAAAAAAGCACCGCTCGTTGTTCCTCACGCTACTTTTTTCTGCCGGTGATTTAGGTCGAACCACGCAGTTAAGAGATAGGTTCTACGCGTAAAAAGAATAAAAACAAACAGAATTTCATTAATCGTTCGAAATATATGGCAAACGAAAATTTAGAATTTTAGATTGGGGTTAAAAATGCATTGGGTAAAAACTACTGATATTAGAATGTGGGCTAACAGAAGAGACTGCCAAGAAACATTACCGCAAGTGGTAAGAAGATTGATTAGGGCCAGCGTGACCTCAATAAAAAAAATAAAATTTCCATCTGGTGATAATGTCTTGATTGGAGGCTGGGACGGAATCTTAGAGTCAACTGAGGATACCGATTTTTTTCCTAAAGGAGTATCTGTCTGGGAGTTTGGCTCAAATCGAGACGTGAAGGCTAAAGCTGATAGAGACTATGAAAAAAGGACAAAAAACCCTCTTAACATAGAACCTGCAAAGACTACATACATTTTCGTTACCCCAAGGATTTGGACAACAGCCGATTCATGGATCGAATCGAAAAAGCAAGATGGTGTTTGGAAAGACATTAGAGTTATCAATGCGGAACATCTTGAAGAATGGTTGGAGAACAACCCCACTGTATCTGCGTGGTTAGCAACAAAGCACCTAAATAAATATCCTCAAGAAAGAATTTTACCAACAGATGACTATTGGGAAGAATGGTCACAAGGAGAAACCGTAAATTTTACCCCTAAGTTATTGTTGGGTGGAAGAGAGACTGAGTTAAAAAACTTGGTATATAACATTCACAACAAAGGAATTATCTACGTAAAAAGCATCTCAAGGGACGAATCTCTCGCATTTATAATCTCTTGCTTTAAAGCCAGTGTTTCAGAAGAAGAACACTTTTTTTCGAAAAGCTTGATAATTGACGATTCTGAGATATTTAGGAAACTTGCTGTTCATAGGACACCATTGATTCTGATACCTCGATTTGAAGATGATGGGGTTGTAAACCGTGCTGTGTCCAATGGACACAAAGTTGTCATACCACTTGGTCCAGAGCATAGAACAATTTCAGATAATGATATTATCCATTTACCTAAATTAGTGCCTGACCGAAAACCCCAGTTGCGTAAAAAAGCGCAAATAAATCGTCGGTCATTTTACCAAAAATGTAACGTAAATTTCTGATGAATAAGTCTAATGAATTAAATTCATAAAAAATCGTGAGATCAGCTTAGTTTTGTTGAAAATTA
>WGCX01000028.1 GCA_015493575.1 Desulfobacteraceae bacterium
GAAATTTTTCCAAAAAGGGGGTCAGGCTTTTCTTATTCGTTGTTATCAAACTATAAATATATGTTAACCTCAAAAGTTGAGATAATGACAATAAGGAAAGCCTGACCCTCTTAAATCTTTAATGTTCGATAAAAACTTGATAATCGAGTATTACCCACACCTGCAGGATAACAGATAAAAAAATCATCCCTGTCAATCTTTAAATACGAATTTTCCTCCGATATGCCCTGCAATACCAACAGCTGCAAGCAAAATTACATTTATAAAAATAAATATCCCGGCACCATCAGAGTGCAGCACTTCAGGATCCACGAGATACCATACAAGACTTACAACACTTAACACACATGTGACGGTTGCAGCTGCAATTTTTATCTTAAAAAGCAGGGTCAGCGCTCCCTGATACTTTTTCTTCCATTCAAGAAAACCCGTAAAAACAACAAACGGCAGGACAACAACGACAAAAATAAGATTTATCAAAGCTGCCTTTGCAAAAGAATCATAGCCGAAAATCCAGGATACAAGCAACAAAAGCACCACAACGGGAAGTATCCCGTTTGGGGTATGCACTGCAATGGGATGCAGATGATGCTTTACGAGAAGGTCTTTGATTTTATCAAAAGCAGCTACTTTACCGTTGGATTTAGAAAATAAGCCTGTATCTTTTACAGATTTGCCCTGGCTCTTTTCCCTTTTCATCTTTTTGGAATCAGGTTTTGATGATTCTGTCCCTGTTTTTTTCATTTCAGATTGTTTGACAAGATTTGATGATTCATCAATTTCTATAAATTTAGCTGCACCTGCATTACAGACAGGGCATCTTGTGGGAGGCGCATCCCCCCTGTGTATATATCCGCATATCGTGCATCGCCATACTTTCATCTGTTTCTCCTTTTTTTAAAAAGACTTTATACTTTACCGTAACCAATCATTTGCGACAGGAAATACCGGCTAAAATATCTTTTCAGGTGGTCTTCTTTCAGGAACATACTGTGCTTCAATTTCCTTTTTATCAAGTTCTTCCGACACATACAGACCGCAGAAACAGGCTCCAAATTCCCTGAGATCCAGCTCCCTGTATTCACAGGGACAGATTATGTCCTTATCCTTTTCACGGTCACCACAGGCAAGGCGGCAGGGACACGCCATATACCCGTAACGCTGTTTATTTAAAATAAGTGCGTCAAGAAGCTCAAAAACAAGGTCGTTATCCTTATTAAAATATATTCCCTTTGCCTCCTGGGACTTTTTAAGTGTTTTATATAAATCTTCAGTTTTCATCTTCCATCCCCAGGGCCTCCTTAATTTTTTTTTCATTATACCCGACAATAACTGTTTCATTAATTTTTATGGTTGGAAATGAGCATTTCGGGTTTAATTCTCTGATATCTTCGAGGATAGCTTTTCTCTCTTCTCCAACCAGCTCATCCACATCAATGGATCTATATTCAACTTCACATGCTGAAAGCAACTTTTTAGTTGCCTTGCAATGACTGCAGGTACTCAATGCATAAACAATATTTTTTCCCATGATTATTTAAGTCCTCCTCCTGATCTTTTAAATTTTAATTTTAACAAATTCAATATCACACATTATCAACTCAACTCAAATTTATTAGTGCCTTACCCCTGAATTCCTGCAATAAAAAACAAGAAATTGAGGCAGGCACATGGGTTGCGGGCATCGCCCGCTTTGGTAATATATTCACATTTATTATTCACTTCTTCAAGGATTCACAAATATTCAAAGCACAATTCATACCATGTCCAGGAAATCTTCGGGTTCTATTTTATATTTTTTGATTTTATTATTTAAAGTGGTCCTTGTGATGTTTAATATTTTTGCAGCTGCAGTTTTATTACCCTTTGTCTGTTTTAATGTTTCAATTAAAGCGATACTTTCAATTTCATCAAGTGATTTTCCTCCAACACCTGAAACAGAATCTTGAGGGGTATCATCAGACTTACGGGCTTTCATCACATTTGACGGCAGATCCTTTTCAGAAATATATTGCCCCATTGATAGAATTATTGCCCTTTCAATGGCATTTTCAAGCTCCCTGACATTTCCCGGCCATTGATACTTTGTCAGCACATCCATTGCCATGGGTGTAAAGCCCTTAAAGGATTTTCCATTATTTTTTGAATATAGTCTTAAAAATTTCTGGGCAAGAAGTGGAATATCATCTTTCCTCTCCCTTAAAGGGGGAACTTTAATATTTATAACATTAAGACGGTAAAACAGATCCTCTCTGAACCTGCCTTTTTTTACTTCCTCTTCGAGATTTTTGTTTGTCGCCACAATTATTCTTACATCAACGGATATGGTTTTATCGCTTCCAACCCTTTTAATCTCCCTTTCCTGTATTGCCCGCAGCAGTTTCACCTGCATGGACATGGGAATCTCACCTATCTCATCGAGGAATATCGTTCCTTTGTCAGCAGAAAGAAACAGACCGTCCCGCCGTTTATCAGCTCCTGTAAACGATCCTCTTTCATGGCCGAATAACTCCGATTCCAGCAGAGTTTCATTTAAAGCAGCACAATTAATTGAAACCATCCTGTTGTTTTTCTGGCTGCTGCTATTATGAATTGCCTTTGCAAAAAGTTCCTTACCTGTACCGCTTTCACCTGTAATGAGAATGGTCGCACCTGTGGGGGCGACGATTCTGGCCATATCAATAACTTTTCTCATGGAATTACTGGAACCGATAATACCGGAAAAACCGGCCTCAGAAGAGATCTCTTCCTTTAACCTGGAATTTTCAATGGACAGCTGCAGATGCTCCATTGCCCTTTCAATGGTTATTTTCAGTTCATCAAAATTCAAGGGCTTTGTTAAATAATCGTATGCACCAAGTTTCATGGCATCAACAGCCTTGTCAACGGAAGAATATGCCGTCATGATGATAATGGGAATGGAGGGATTGAATTTTTTAATCCTCTGAAGTGCTTCCATGCCGTCAATCTCTGCCATTCTGACATCCATAAGTATTAAATCAAATGGTTCCTGTTCAGCAGCTTCAATGGCATATTTGCCGTCAGTTACACATTTTATGGAATGACTGAGGCTCTTTAAAACCATTTGAAGCATGGACAGATGCGCCTTGTCATCATCAACAATCAGTATTTTGCCTTTCATATTAAATTCCCCTGATCTGAATTTACCTGTATTAAAATCACATTAGTGCCTTACCCCTGAATTCCTGCAATAAAAAACAAGAAATTGAGGCAGGCACATGGATTGCGGGCATCGCCCGCTTTGGTATTAAAATAATATTGGTATTAAAATGACATTGGTATCGAAATTACAAAGGTTGTCCCCTTGCCCTTTATGCTCTGAATATGAATTGTTCCGTTATGACTTTCAATAATCTTGTATACAATGGCAAGTCCAAGCCCTGTTCCCTGTTTTTTAGTGGTAAAATACGGATTAAAAATACTTTCCTGATTTTCAGGAGAAATTCCTGTTCCTGTATCGCAGATTTTCAGGATCAGGGCATCTTTTTCCATGCCGGCTTTAATGGTCAGATCGCCGCCATCCTCCATGGCCTGGATGGCATTGATGTAAAGGTTCAACAAGACCTGGATGAAACGGTCAGGGTCAATTTTCAATACAGGCAGAGGTTGATCAAACTCTTTAATTAGGTTAACACCGGCATCTGCAGCCTCATGCTTTATAATCCTCAATGAATTTGCGATCAATTGTTCCACATCCGTTTCTTTTAATTTCAGCTCGGCAGGCTTTGCAAATTCCAGCAGTTCCGATATAACCCTGTCAACCCTGTCAACCTCCTCTGCCATTATATTTGCAGCTTTTCTGTTTTCACTTTCCTTTTCAAACAGAGAAGCAAAAAAAGTGGCGTAACCTTTAATTGAGCTTAAAGGGTTCCTTACTTCATGGGCAATACCGGCTGCAAGTGATCCAAGAGCTGCAAGTTTTTCCTTTCTCTGCATTTTTATTTCCAGCTCCTTTAGCTCACTTAAATCCTTTAAAATAAAAACAAAACCAAGTGCATTATCCTTTTCATCTATAATATCCGTAACACTTACCAGTACAGGCAATGTTTTTTTATCAGCTGTTTCAAGAAAAAGCTCTTTTTCTGCAACGGATTCTCCCATAGTAATTTTTTTACGCAATTGCCATATCCCATCGGGAAGAAGATCTTCTGCATTTTCCTTTCCTGCATCGGCAAAGCATTCGGCAAGAAGAAAACAGGCTGCATCATTAATATAGTTTACATTGGAATCTTTATCCACAACAACTATCCCCATGGGAAGGCTTTTGATTGTCTCCGATGCAAAGGCCCTTGTATCCTGCAGCAGTTTACGGGAAGCAAAATAATTTTGAGCCCAGAACATGGAAATTAAACCTGCCATGCCGAGGAAAAAAACAACAGCCACCATAATACCACTGTTGTGTATATCCTGGAGTCTTGCCGCTTCAAAAGGCTTTATATCCATACCAATAAAAATCACAGGACGATTTTCAGGATTCATCGCCATAACTGCAGGCAGTTTTTTCATCCAGCCGGGATAGCAGCGCATGGAGCACCTCATCTTCATCTGCATCTGATTCTGATTCTGATTCTGTTTCTGTTTCTGGTTCTGATCCTGGTTCTGCTTTTTGCTCCCCACCCTGTTCATCATCATTTTTCCGGAGCAGCCGATAAAGTGTTTTAAATTGGGAAGGAAAATTTTATAAACCTCGAAATAGCTTGTGTGATCTTTTCCATGGACAATTTTCCAGTGAGGTTTGTCAAGAGCAATAAAATCTTTCTTTAAATCCGAGTCTGTAAATTGTTTTCCAATCATTTTACTGTTGCTGTGGGCAAGTATTTTCCCGGTTTTATCAACGATGATAATATAGGAAATATCCGGTTGGGATGCCGTTTGTTCGATAAGCGTCTGCAGGTTGGTTCCCCCGCCCATCATGCCCATCATCCCGGTTCTGGCACCTGCTTCAAAGGAGCGGATCAAAGCTGCTCCTTTTTGTTTTAACAGAGTTCCCATATATTTTTTTTCACGGTTGTAATTTAGCACAGCCTGGCAGACAACCACTGACATAAGCACAATACTGATACCTATGATCATCCATGGAGAAATAAATGGCCTGAAATATTTTCTTTTACTGGTGTTCATATCATTATCCAATATCAGCGGTTAAAAATTAACCGGGTAAAATTTAAATACTATTTAATAATTAATCACTCAAACACTTTATTCACAAAACAGAAACAGCAGAAAAAGGCAAGAAATTTTAACAAAAATATCATAATTCCCGCCTGAAGTACAAAAAAACACCTGCCTTTTTTTAAAATGCACTCTGCTTTATCTTCCATACTGTACTGTGTCTGCATCATTTTTACGATGAAATATGTTCATTAAAAGAAGAAAGGTGTCAGGCTGCAGAAATCATAGTTATTTTAAATAAATTTCGGTCTTTCACCTCCATGGCACAATCATTGCTCTATTTAAGTAACAAATAAGACGAAAACCTCTGTTGTGTTGGTTATGAGTGATAATCGATCATTCTCAACCAGGTTTTACTCAACCGGATTTTCGACAGGTTAACAGAAAATAAAAGTAAAAGAAAATAATCCGATTACTATTTAATTAAACAATTGTAACTGTAAAATGCAAAAGAGGGATTTATTATGAAACGGCGTACCTTTTTAAAACGCAGTCTGACAGCACTTGCAATTGCCGGAGCAGGAACCGGAAGTTTATTTCTTCCCGGGAAATCAGGCTTTTCTGCAACGGCTGAAGCAAAGGGGTTTACCACAGCCCTGCCTGTGCCGCCATTGCTTGACAACCTTGATAAAACAGGCAAATCAGCATCGTTCAGTATAAATGTTCAAAAGGGAGAGGTGGAATTTTTTCCGGGCAAATCAACTGCGACCCTTGGTTATAACGGAAATTTTCTCGGACCTACAATGAGGGTGAGAAATGGACAGAGGTTCAGGGTTAAAGTCAACAACACCCTGAGCGAGACAACAACCCTGCATCTGCACGGCCTGCACCTTCCTGCAAAATGGGATGGCGGCCCAAGGCAGCCTGTTCCACCCGGAACAACATGGAATCCCGACTTTATCATAAAGCAGGAAGCAGCCACCCTCTGGTATCATCCCCATGCCATGGGTCTTACCGGAAAACAGGTCTATTACGGCCTTGCAGGGCTGTTTTTCATAGAAGATGAGATATCGGACAGGCTTGATATACCAAAAACCTATGGAGAAGATGATATTCCCCTTGTTATCCAGGACCGACGATTTTTTTCCAGCGGACAGTTTGCCTATGTTCAGGGCATGCATGATACCATGAACGGGGTGATCGGCAACCATATGCTGGTCAATGGGGTTATAAAACCGACTCTAACCGTTCCTTCAGGTCTGGTGCGCCTACGCCTGCTCAACGGTTCCAATTCATCCATATATAAAATAGCCTTTGATGATAAGCGTATCTTCAACGTGATTGCATCGGACGGTGGATTTCTTGAACGTCCCGTGCCCATGAAGGGCATCGTTCTCTCTCCTGGTGAACGTGCTGAAATCCTCGTGGATTTTTCCCGGGAAAGCAGGTATGCGATCATAAGTCTGCTCGTTGATCAGTTAAGGGGCGGCAGCTTTGAAGCGATGCGGATAGCAGTTAAAGGAACGGGAAAAATCAGAAAAATGCCCCGGGCATTACGGAAAGGTGAAAAAATTGATCCGTCCGAAGCCACAAAAACCCGAAGATTTATTATGGAAACCATGTCCATGGGAGGCGGCAGAATGGGTATGGGAATGTCGGGAAGAAGGCTGACCATTAACGGAAAGAAAATGGATATCAACCGGATTGATGAAAAGGTAAAACTTAACTCCACAGAGATCTGGGAGATCACCAATCGTTCGGCAATGATGATGCGCATGCCCCATTCCATGCATCTTCATGATGTTCAGTTTCATATTCTTTCAAGGAACAACAACGCACCGCCGCTCCATGAACAGGGGCGCAAGGATACCGTGTTGATCATGCCCGGTGAAACAGTAAGGATAATCAGCAGGTTTAGAGATTACACAGGTGTTTATATGTACCACTGTCATCTGCTGGAGCATGAAGATAACGGCATGATGGGGCAGTTTGAAGTTATCACTTAAAAAGGCATACAAAGGGTTTGCCTTTATTATTAATACCCGCAAGGGAAAAAAACGGAGGTTGGACAATGAAAAAGGAATTAATAAGAACAATCGCAGCATCAATTATGGCAATGGGATTTTTTGCAGGTATCGCTTTTGCACAGGCAGGTAATACAGCACCGGCACAACAACGGACATATAACCGGAACATGATGGGCAATGGAGGTATGTATCAGGGCGGTATGATGAATGGCAGAAGGATGAATGGCGGCATGATGGGCGGCGGCTATCAGAATGGTTACCGAGGTAATATGCGGAGTGGTGGTATGATGGGTGGATATCACAACGGTTATCGAGGTGGCATGTGGAACGGCATGGGCTGCAACGGAATGATGGGCGGAGCCATGATGAACAGGATGACACCGGCAACACAGCAGAAATTCATGGATCAGACCACGAATCTGCGCAAACAGATGATGGATCTGCGCTTTGCATACAGAAATGCCATGTATAATAATAACACAACCCCCGAGGATCTGGCAAAAATAGAAAAACAGATGCTGGATGTACGGACAAAAATGATGGACAAAATGGAAAAACTGCAGACCAAATAAGAACGGTATGCAAAAAAGACAACAGCAGTTACCTTTAAAAATCGGTACCATGTAAGAAATAGGTACCATTTAAGAATCAGGGAGCCCCGGGATTTTATAATCCCCGGGCTCCCACAACACATAGCACGATCCTTAGCATGGCACACTCATTGCTATATTAAATAATGCAAGCGGATTTTTTATGACTTTGCCCTGACAATGAAAAATACAGGAGGAGACCCCATGACAACACAACATAACAATGAAATGTCCACACAGCACTCCCATGATATGCATGAACATCATGCCCATGCCCCAAATAATGTTGTCACCGATCCTGTCTGCGGTATGACCATGGAAAACCCGGATGATTTCATCACACTTGAACATCATGGAAAAACACAATACTTTTGCAGTGATCACTGCATGTCAGCGTTCAAAAAAAATCCTGATAAGTATTTAAGTAACAATATGCATCATATGGTCCATGATACTGATACCGCACCTTCTGCTGAATCCACGGTTTATGCAACCCATGAAACCCATGCTGCCCATGCGACACCTGCAGCACCTGTAACACCTGGAGAAACATCTTATTATACCTGCCCGATGCACCCTGAGGTGAAACAGCAGGAACCCGGGGCATGCCCGAAATGCGGCATGGCACTGGAACAAGTGGGAGCAGGCCTTGATGAGGATGAAGAAAATCCTGAATATGCTTATATGCTGAAGCGCTTTATATTCGGCTCCATTTTAACCGTACCGCTTGTAATTATTGCCATGCGGGATATGCTGCCCGGCGGTCATCTGTTAGAGCAGCTTTTTTCCAGCACAACATTGAACTGGCTTGAACTTATCCTCTCAACACCTGTGGTGATCTGGGCAGGATGGCCTTTTTATGTCCGCGGCGTTCAGTCCATTATAAATAAAAGTCTGAATATGTTCACATTGATCGGCCTTGGTGTTTCAGTGACATTTGCATATTCTATCATTGCCGTACTTTTACCTGAAATTTTTCCGGATACCATGCGAAGTGCCGACGGATCGGTTGGGGTTTATTTTGAGGCAGCTGC
>WGCX01000029.1 GCA_015493575.1 Desulfobacteraceae bacterium
ATATAAATAATACAATACAGGATGTTGTAAAATTTTTAACCAATCACTCCGATTTCCGCAATATTGAAATAAAGTCAGATCTTTTTTCAGATGAAGTGCTGCTGGTATCGGGAAATGAACAGGAGTTAAGGCAGGTCATGATAAACCTTATGATTAATGCCTGCCATGCCATGGAAAAGAACGGGCTGATTAATATAAAAACCGAAAAAAATGACAAAGAAAATATCACCATTAAGGTAAAGGATAATGGCAGGGGAATCAGTAAAATTAATCTTTCCAAAATATTTGATCCTTTTTTTACCACAAAACCAGTGGGACAGGGTACGGGACTCGGGCTTTCCGTGAGTTACGGGATAATAAAAAAACACAACGGCAGTATCAAGGTTAAAAGCCGCGAAGGGGAATGGACGGTATTTACAATTGTTCTTCCTGCAGTTCCCCATGGAGAGGAGGCAATATAATATGAAAACCGGCATTCTTGTTGTTGATGATGAAAAAGATATGACAAGGCTCATTAAGAGAATTCTGGAATCGGAAATTGACACTCACGTTACAATGGCATTTTCAGCAGGCACGGCCTTAAGTATCCTGGACCAGGAAAAATTTGATCTCATGCTCTGTGATATTAAAATGCCGGAAATGGATGGTTTTGAGTTGCTGGCACATGTAAAAGAGCATTATCCTGACCTTACAATTGTAATGATAACGGCATTCGGAAGCATTGATATTGCTGTAAAAGCAATTAAAAAAGGCGCCTATGACTTTATTTCCAAACCGTTTGAGCAGGATGAAATAATTTTTAAGGTAAAAAAAGCTTTGGAGAGGAGTCATCTTTTACAGGAGAATAAAAGACTTTCAATGGAGAGTACCGGAGGCTTTGCAAAACTTACCGGAGAAAGCCCTGCAATGCAGAAGGTTTACAATAAAATAGCAATGGTTGCAGAAAGTGATATTACTGTGCTTATCACCGGAGAATCCGGAACAGGAAAGGACCTCACAGCTCAATCCATTCATAGCATGAGCAGCAGGGGGAAAAAATCTTTTGTGGTGGTAAATTGTCCCACAGTACCTGAGCACATTCTTGAAAGTGAGCTTTTCGGTTATAAAAAGGGGGCTTTTACAAATGCCGTCGGGAACAAAAAAGGACTTTTCCAGGAAGCTGACAAAGGGACTATTTTTCTTGATGAAATAGGAGATATCGGGCCTGTTATCCAGACAAAACTTTTAAGGGTACTCCAGGAAAAAGAGATAAAACCCCTTGGTGATACAAAATCCGTTAGAATTGATGTGAGGATCATTGCCTCCACCAACAGAAATCTTGTTAAAAAAATTGAAAACGGTGAATTCAGGGAGGATTTTTTTTACAGACTTAATGTTATTACAATAGAACTTCCGGCTTTAAGGGACAGACTCACCGATATTCCCATCATCGCCGAGCACCTTGTTGCCAAGCACTGCAGAAAACTTAAAAAGCCTGAAAAGAAAATTTCTTCCAGATTGATGGCAATGCTCATGAAATATTCCTGGCCCGGCAATGTGCGGGAGCTTGAAAATACACTTATCCAGGGCATAATCTATTCAGAATCAGATACAATACGGTGCTCTGATATTTCCTTTAATAAAAAGAAAAACATGGATGCAGAACCTAATGAAAATGTATTGGACGGCACATCTGTAAATAAAATGCCCTATAAAGACGCAAAGGAAAAAATATTAAACGAGTTTAACCACAATTATATCAATGCGGCTCTTTCCCTTACAAATGGTAACATAACCCAAGCTGCAAAAATGTGCGGCCTTGAGCGCCAGGCCCTCCAGCAGATAATGAAGCGCTTTTCCATCAAGGCAGATAAATTCCGGTAATTTGCATTACAACCCCGGACAAAAGCTCCTTAATTTAAGCCATAATCGTCCTGCAAAATAATTGACAAAAAAATGTTCAGGCGATAAATATAATTTTTTACGGAATATATGAATTTTGTGTATATTCTGTAAAAAATTCAGGAAATAAGTTATTTTAATTTTAAGCAGGCGTTTTTGCAGAGGTTTCAGACTGGTACCTTATAATGTCGGCTGCTTTGTAATACGGATAAACAATAATATGGATAAAAAAGCTGAAGAACTTGAGCATATCGGAGTTGTAGGAGCTGGAAGCTGGGGGACAGCCCTTGCAGATCTTCTTGCAAAAAAGGGTTATAATGTGGATTTATGGGCATATGAAAAAGAGGTGAAACAGGATATTCTTTCCTGCCGTGAAAATAAATTATTTCTGCCCGGAATAAAATTGTCTGAAAAAATTATTCCCACCAATGATCTTGAAGAACTTGTGAAGAAAAATCAAATGGTGCTTTTAGTGGTGCCTTCCCATACCATGAGAAATATTGCAGAGCAGATGGCATCCTTTATATCTGATAATTCGATTTTAATCACTGCGTCAAAGGGGATTGAGAAAAAAACACATCTTACAATGTCTGCTGTTTTAAAAGAATGTATCCCAAGCCTTACAGATGATATGGTTGCCGTACTTTCTGGCCCGTCCTTTGCAAAGGAGGTTGCCGAAAAAGTTCCCACAGCCATAAGTATAGGTTCTAAAAATATTGAAACTGCAATTTATGTCCAGCATGTGTTTGCAACTGATTATTTCCGGGCTTATGTTAATGATGATCCCATTGGCATGGAGCTTGGCGGGGCTGTTAAAAATGTCATTGCCATTGCTGCGGGATTTGTTGACGGCATGGGACTTGGGCTTAATACAAGGGCTGCTGTGATAACAAGGGGGCTTGCTGAGATCAGACGTCTCGGGCTAAAACTTGGCGCTAATCCCCACACTTTTTCCGGGCTTTCCGGTGTGGGAGATCTTATCCTTACCTGCACTGGAAATTTGAGCCGGAATTATACAGTGGGCAGGATGCTTGGTGAGGGTACGTCCCTTAAAGAGATCCTGGAAAACAGACTGACCGTTGCCGAAGGCGTGAAAAATACAAAATCTGTATATAAGCTTGCAAAAAAATTAAAAATAGAACTTCCCATAATAAATGAGGTGTACAGGGCTCTGTATGAAAATGCCACTCCAGAGGATGCTGTAAAAAGACTTATGACAAGAAAACTTGGACATGAAACAGGGGAACTTGAAATATGTACTTAGGAAACCTGGATGGAAGGTCAACTTTTACACAAATTTCATATTTCCGCCTGCAGTTCTGTTACTGAAGCTGTGACATACAATAAGAAAAAATTTAAGGAGAAAAACATGCTGACAATCGAAAACACAGTGCTGTTGCTCATAGACGTTCAGGGTAAACTCGCACAGATCATGTATGAAAGCGACAAGCTGTTTGCAGACCTTGAAATTATGTTAAAGGCAATGAAAATTCTTGATGTTCCGGTTATATGGATGGAACAGGTGCCTGAAAGTTTAGGCCCCACCAGTGACAGGCTTGCAGCACTTTTACCGGATTTAAAGCCAATAGCAAAAAACACATTCAGCTGCTGTTCAAACCAGGAGTTCATGGACAGGTTTGATTCCCTTGGAAGAAGCAAAGTGCTGCTCACTGGCATAGAAACCCACATATGCGTTTATCAGACAGGAATGGATCTGATTCGGGCAGGGTACGACGTGCAGGCAGTGGCGGATTGTGTTTCATCAAGAACAAAGGAAAACAAAGAAATAGGGCTTGACAGGATCAGACAGGCCGGTGGATTTGTTACAAGTAATGAAATGGTGTTTTTTGAATTGATGAAAGCTGCCAAGGGGGATGCTTTTAAACAGATAGTAAAACTGATAAAATAAAGAAAGTGTGCATATCAAAATATGTACCGGTAATATTTTGCAACCAAAATTCTTTTTTCATAGCTTAAATTTTTGTCTGGAATTTAAGTGGTGGTTACGCCTCTTTACCGTAAAGAGTTGGTTTGTTTCCATGGAATACTGTTACCAGAAGTTATCGAAATATGTGCGGACCCGCATGCAGGCTCTGCCGATTTTTAAATTTGTTAAAATAATAAGCTACATAGTCGCATGATTATACAAGTTCGTTTGTGGGATTCTTATTTTTACTTCCTTCGCAATTTTCCGACCTACCTGTCTCTGTGCCATTTTCATATTGTACCGACTCTGTAGATTAAGCCAAAATTCAGGCTCAATTCCGAAATATCTACCAAGACGTAATGCAGTATCCGCAGTAATTTCTCGTTTACAATGAATAAGTTGACTTATTCGGTTTGCCGGTACATTAATATCTTTTGCAAGTTGACTCTGAGTGATTTCCATGGGTTTAAGGAATTCTTCTAAAAGAATATCACCTGGTGTAATTGGAGATAGTTTTTTTTTCATGTTTTTCCTCCTAATGATAATCAACAATTTCCACATCATAGGCATTTTCGTCTTTCCACATAAAACATACACGCCATTGATTGTTTATTCTGATACTGTGCTGACCTTTTCTATCACCTTTCAATTGTTCAAGCCTGTTCCCTGGTGGAATTATCAAACTATTTAATGAAACTGCTGCATTTAAAACTTCAAGCTTTAATCGTGCCGCCCTGAAGATACTTCGAAACTTTTTAATATCATCATCGTCAAAAAGTTTTTCAGTATTTTTACATTTAAAAGTCTTTATCATGTTTACATTGTATGACGTTTTACGTTACTCGTCAAGAGAAAGAGTCCCAACTTTTTAATGATTCTGTCTATTTGAAGCCGAACCAGGTTCACTGTTTGCAGTGCCCTATGTGTCAGGGTAGTTGTCGTTTCAATAGATGGAAAATTTTCCATGATATCAGAGTATGTATATGGAAAAGTCTTTCACTTATCGGTATATTAAACTTAAATACGGATAATCCTGTAAATATTCGGCCATAATAAGTGAAACATAGTGGTTTTTGTGTCTCTCAGGAGGGGCTAGGCTGCGAGATTAAATGCCGTTCCTTTCCGGACAGGTTCTGTACCTGCCTTTTCATAGGCTTTAGCCGCAGATTTGGGATTCTGGAATGATTGAAATTGCTGCTGTCTTGTTTCAGCCTTCTGTTTTGCCTGCATTCTCATTAGCTCTGAAAGCGCTTTTGCTGCGGCAAATGCACTTTCAGCAGCCACTTTTTTGTCCTGGGGTGAGGGGTCAGCAGGTGCAAGTGCTGCCTGCTCTACTTTATGCATTTTTGCAATTGTGGCTTCAGGGTCTCCGGGTACAGGAGATGTGTCAATGCTTACATCTCCTGCAACTGCATAGTTGTTACCGTCAGGTCCTCTTTCGTATTGATAGTGAGCCCCGGATGTAATATACTGGCCGCCTGCTGCAATATGGGCCATTTCATGCCGTCTCACCTTTGTGTCCCTTGCCTTAAGGGCTTCTAATATCCTCAGCTCTTTTTCAGTGAGTCCGCCAGTCTTTGATGATCCGCTGGCTGCAGTTTTACTCTCTTCCTCTGTATTCTCTTTATTTTCAGAATTCGTTTTGTCAGGAGATTTTATATTGTTATTATCTTCGGGAAAATCGCCGCTGCTTTTAGATTTTTTCTGAATGGTCTGGCCATGATAAGCATTATCGCCTGCTTTTTGCGATGATATATTCTGGTATCCATAAACAGATGCCGCATTCAATAGATTTTGCGGTGTAAAGGAGTTTTTTATGGTAACAGCCATGATTGCAACCTGTAAAATGTTCAGGAAAAAATAAAATTTACAGTTCAGACAGATCGGAAACTTAAATATTTTTCTGCATTGGTAAATATTTTTTATATATATTAAAATCAACGATGGCAAATTGCAAGGGAAAATTTTTTGTTGAATTGACAATCTGATTGTTTTTGTGAGAAGCTTGAACAATAGTTTTGTATAGTTTTAACCTTGGAAAATATTTTGTGAACTTTGTAAAATGTTTATTATTTCCGATGCGGGTTAAGGAAAGGAAGAGGAATTAACTGCGGAAATGCACTGATAATAAAGGTTATATGTGTAGATAGAAATCATGATAAAAAAAATTATTTCAGGTGGACAGACAGGGGCTGACAGAGCAGCCCTTGATACAGCCATCAAATTCAATATCAGTTATGGCGGGTGGATTCCGGAGGGCAGAAAAACCGAGGATGGTCCTCTTTCACAAAGATATAGGATGGATGAAATGCCAACGGACTCTTATCCGAAACGCACAAAACAGAATATAATCGATTCCCATGGAACAATAATAATATCAAGGGGAACCCTTACAGGAGGGTCTCTTTTAACAC
>WGCX01000030.1 GCA_015493575.1 Desulfobacteraceae bacterium
AAGGCCGCCGGGAACAGGTATTACCCTGAACGGATTAAATGGCAGTGGGTCACAGGACGTGACAGGAACTGCCATTTCCCTCGGAGCAAATCATGGATGATTTGCGAGGCTCGAAGAGATGCGAATGCATACATGAGTGAAGGGTAATACCTGTTCCCGGTGGCCGGATCGAAGCGAGTTTCATATAAAAAGAAAGAGCTCATTTTTGACAGCGTAACTGATGCTCTTTTTATGTTTGTTGTGAGGCAATGTAACGCTGTTCAGATCTGCCTCATGGCCGTTATAAAAAAACTATAAAATGATTGATAAAGAAACTCTCAAAAAGACTGACAAATGTTT
The DNA here is from genome assembly GCA_015493575.1 of Desulfobacteraceae bacterium. Classification (GTDB taxonomy): domain Bacteria; phylum Desulfobacterota; class Desulfobacteria; order Desulfobacterales; family Desulfobacteraceae; genus WGCX01. Next base: position 340 of record WGCX01000030.1, read on the forward strand.
ATACAGGTGTATGGCCGTTATGACAACTTTTTTCCCGGCAAAATATTTTTTTACAGGTTTTTCCAAAGACAGACTTCTTCCTATAAAACGAGCGATGCCCTCAATTCATGTGCCTGCTCAATTTCCTGTTTTTTATTACAGAGATTCAAGGGTAAGGCGCTAAAGATGATAGATGATACCAGGTTACTTTTAATTTAAATGCAAGTATTTTTTTAAAGATTCTTTACATTATTTTTGTATTAATATAGTAGGATATATATTGGATATGCATTCAACAGCATTGTATGCATATCCAGTTTTCAAAGTTCTTTTTTATGTTCTTTTTTTTGCCGGAACTTTTAATGTTACGGCAATGATATTGAACATGGGTGCTATAATAAATTTTAATTTTCAGGAGGATTAAAGGATGAAAAAAAGTTTAGTATTATTATTATCTGTAGTTATCGGATGTGTTTTCTACTTTTCCAATTGTACCTTTGCTGCGGATATTCAGCTTGCAAAAAACTCTACACTTGAAAAAATTCTTAAAAAAGGGGAATTAAGGGTGGGTTTTGAAGCAGCCTACATGCCCTTTGAGATGACCGACAAGAAAGGCAGATTTATTGGCTTTGACATTGATGTTGCAAAAATGATGGCAAAGGATATGGGGGTTAAATTTGTCCCGGTTAACACGGCATGGGACGGCATTATTCCTGCTTTGATAACAAATAAATTTGATATTATCATGAGCGGAATGACAATAACCCAGGAACGGAATCTGAAAATCAACTTTGCCGATCCATATATTATTGTGGGGCAGACAATACTGATTAATAAAAAATTAAAAGGGATTGTAAAATCCTATAAAGACCTTAACAATCCAAAGTACACCATTACTTCAAAACTTGGAACAACGGGAGAAATGGCTGTAAAGAGAAAAATGCCAAGGGCAAAATACAAATCATTTGAGACAGAATCGGAAGCAGCCCTTGAAGTTTTAAACGGTAAATCAGATGCCTTTGTTTATGACCTTCCTTATTGTGTTGTATTTATGGCAAAACAGGGTGCCGGCAGACTGGTATTCCTTGACAAGCCTTTTACATATGAGCCACTTGCATGGGGAATCAACAAGGGTGATCCTGATTTCATGAACTGGCTTAATAATTTCCTGCGCCAGATAAAACATGACGGCAGATACGAAAAAGTATACAATAAATGGATAAAATCAACTGACTGGTTTCAAAATATGAAATAGTTATGCCGGTTTCAACAGGCATATGGAAAATAGACCGTATAGACCAGTCGAACCGGGCATGAACCGGGCATGAACTGAACATGAACTGAACATGAACCGGTATCATGCCGGATTCGACTGGTCTTTTGCAAAACCTGGAGTTTAAAATAATATGGATTCTTCATCATCTCTTCTTCAAAAACAGAAAAAAAGATATTTTATTTTCTGGATGACAATTTTCTTCTTAATTATAGCTACCATTATAGGCGGACTTTACTATTCCACCATTCAAATTGACTATACATGGCGCTGGTACAGGGTTCCCCAGTATTTTTTCTTTAAGGATACGATTAAGCTGACCTCCGGGGTTGAGGGAACTGTTGACTCAATTAAAAAAACCGGTAAAGGGGTTGTCATAGTTATAAAAGGAGATGATGGAAAGACCTACACTTATGCAAGTCCTGCAAAAAAAGCCGATGTTGACACAGGAGATCTTATTTTTCAGGGTGATGTCCTTGCAAAATACAGAAAATGGAAGCCGGGTCTTTTAATGCAGGGCTTATGGATCACCCTTGAAGTAAGTATCGTTGCAACATTTTTCGGTATTATTCTGGGGCTTGTCACAGGCCTTGCAAGGATTTCATCAAACCCTGCATTTAAATGGCTTTCCATAACCTATATTGAGCTCATCAGGGGTTCTCCCCTTCTTGTACAGATTTTCATCTGGTATTTTGTCCTTGGAACACTTGTCAATGCAATGCTTGCCAAATACGGCATTTCCCAGGTGCCGTCCCTGTGGTTTGGGGTGGCATCCCTTGCCTCATTTGAAGGAGCCTATGTTGCTGAAATTGTAAGATCCGGAATTCAATCCATTAACAAGGGGCAGACAGAGGCATCCAGATCCCTTGGTATGACCTACGGCCAGAGCATGTACCATGTTATTCTTCCCCAGGCCTTAAGGAGAATCATCCCCCCCCTTGCAGGCCAGTTCATAAGTTTAATTAAGGATTCGTCACTGCTTGGAATTATTGCCATAAGAGAGTTGACAAAAGCCACAAGGGAAATTGTAACAAGCAGTCTTCAACCCTTTGAGATGTGGTTTGTCTGTGCTATTCTCTATCTTGTATTAACTTTTTCCCTGTCCATGTTACTGCAGTATCTTGAAAAAAGGACGATGACCTCATGATCAATGTAAAAAATATATATAAAACTTTTCATGTGCCCCACACGGTAAAGGCTCTTGTGAATGTAACGGATAAAGTGGAACACGGCGAGGTTGTTGTTGTAATCGGGCCTTCAGGTTCAGGTAAAAGCACTTTTTTAAGATGTCTTAACAGGCTTGAAACTGCAGATTCCGGGCAGATACTCATTGAAGGCACAGATATACTGCATCCTAAAACCGATATAAATAAAATCAGGGCCGAAGTAGGGATGGTGTTCCAGTCATTTAACCTTTTCCCCCATAAAAGCGTCATAGATAACGTAAACCTTGCACAGAATGTTGTGAGAAAACGATCTAAAAAAGAAGCCGAAGAGATCAGCCTTGCACTTTTAAAAAAAGTCGGTATTGAAGATAAGAAATCAGTTTATCCGGCCCAGCTGTCAGGCGGGCAGCAGCAGAGGGTGGCCATTGCAAGAGCCCTTGCAATGAACCCGAAAATAATGCTTTTTGATGAACCCACATCAGCCCTTGACCCTGAAATGATCGGTGAGGTTTTAGATGTGATGAAAACCCTTGCAAAAGAGGGTATGACAATGGTTGTTGTGACCCATGAAATGGGATTTGCCAAGGAAGTTGCAGACCGGATTGTTTTCATGGATAACGGGGCTGTAATTGAAAAGGGCACACCTGAACATTTTTTTAAAAATCCCGAGCACGACAGGACAAAACTGTTTCTCAATCAGATATTATAGGATCAGATACTATTACTCGATTATCAAGTTTTTTAATTGAAAATTTTGCAAAACGGGGGTCAGGCTTTTCTTATTCGTTGTTATCAAACAGTAAATATATGTTAATCTCAAAAGTTAAGATAATGACAATAAGGAAAGCCTGACCCTCTCAAATCTTTAATGTCT
>WGCX01000031.1 GCA_015493575.1 Desulfobacteraceae bacterium
GAAATTTTTCCAAAAAGGGGGTCAGGCTTTTCTTATTCGTTGTTATCAAACTATAAATATATGTTAACCTCAAAAGTTGAGATAATGACAATAAGGAAAGCCTGACCCTCTTAAATCTTTAATGTTCGATAAAAACTTGATAATCGAGTATCAGGCACTTAAGTTTATGAATGAGAAAAAAAACGTATATAAGAAATTTTATCTGTTTTTGCCTCTGATTATGTGGGTTGTCATAATTACCGGATCTCTTATATGGAATACAGACTCCGTTGAAAAAAATATTAACCTGACTGTTAAAAACATTGAACGCTCATTTCTCAAGGAGATACAGATAACAAGACTGTGGAATGCCGGACATGGCGGAGTGTATGTCAAAATTACAGCCACAACCAAGCCAAACCCCTACCTTGATATGCCCAACCGCGATCTTACAGCATGTGACGGAACAAAGCTCACCATGATTAATCCTGCCTTTATGACAAGGCAGATTTCTGACCTGAATAAAAAAATTAACAACATTCAATACCATATTACAAGTCTTAAACCCATCAGGCCCGGAAACCGGGCAGATGTCTGGGAAACAAAAGCCCTTCATCAATTTGAGAATGGGAAAAAAGAAGTTTTTGTATTGATACGAAATACCAAAAGTGATGAATACAGGTATATGGCCCCGCTTTATGTTAAAAAAGCCTGCTTGAAATGCCATGCGAAACAGGGTTACCAAACGGGAGATATCCGTGGAGGCATAAGTGTAAGCCTGCCTGCAGGAATTTTTCTTGATAAAATAAAAAATCTTAAAGACAACATGATCATAATCCATGGGCTTCTCCTGTTAATGGGATTTGCATTGCTTTTTTATGTGAAAAATTACCACGACAAACTTCTAACGGAAGAAACAGAAAAAAATAATGAGCTTGGAAAGGCCATTGAGAAAGCAAATCAGCTTGCAGAAAAGGCAGAAACAGCTTCAAAAGCAAAAAGTGCGTTTCTCGCCAATATGAGCCACGAAATCCGTACACCAATGAACGGAATTATCGGTATGACAGAGCTCTTGATCGCCACAGAACTGGATGAAGAACAATATGAATTTACCCGGATCATTGGAAACAGTGCAGATGCTCTTTTAAGTCTTATAAATGATATACTTGATTATTCAAAAATAGAGGCCGGTAAAATTGAGCTTGAGACGATTGATTTTAATTTAAGGGTAACCATGGATAATTTTAATGACCTTATGGCGGTAAAAGCCCATGAAAAAGGTCTTGAGTATATTTCCATGATTCACCATGATGTTCCTCTTTTCCTTTGCGGAGATCCCGGAAGGCTGCGCCAGATTTTGATAAATCTTGCCGGTAATGCAATAAAATTTACTGAAAAGGGTGAAATTTCAGTTATGGTTCTTTTTGAAAATGAAGACAGAAACCAGGTCAAACTGAAATTTTCCATTACAGATACCGGAATTGGTATCCCTGAAAAAGTACAGGATAAACTCTTTCATTCATTTTCCCAGGCAGACAGCTCAACTACCCGTAAATATGGTGGAACGGGCCTTGGCCTGACAATTTCAAAGCAGCTCTGTAAAATCATGGGTGGTGAAATTGGTTTTAAAAGTGAAAAAGGCAAAGGCTCAGAATTCTGGTTTACCGCTGTTTTTGGAAAACAGGATGAAGGGAAAAAAGAAGTTTTGTCTCTTCCTGAAAATTTGCAGGGAAAACATATTTTAATCGTTGATGACAATAAAACAAATAGAAATATTTTAAAAGAGCAGCTGAAACAATGGGAATGCACCTATGATGAGGCAGAAAACGGTGAAAAGGCTTTAAATAAACTTGTAAATGCAGCTATGGACAAGCAGCGACCCTTTGATATGGCAATTATTGATATGCACATGCCTGGAATGAACGGTGCTGAACTTGGAAGAAAAATAAGAAGTAACCCTGTTCTCGATAATACAGTGCTAATCCTCATGACTTCCATGGGGGCAAGAGGGGATGCAAACAGATTTGAAAGAATAGGATTTTCTGCTTATCTTCATAAACCTGTGAAATTATCTCTTCTTTATAATTGTCTTTTGATGAGTTCATGTAAAAAGGGACAGGCCCCGGAAAAGAAAAATATAATCACACAATACACATTGTCTGAAAACAAATATCTTAATTTTAAAATCCTGCTTGCTGAAGATAATGCGGTCAATCAGAAAGTTGCTCTTATGATTTTAAAAAAGGCCGGATTTAATGTCAGGCTTGTAGAAAACGGCTGTCTTGCTGTTAAAGCCCTTGAAACAACGGCCTATGACCTTGTGTTGATGGATTGCCAGATGCCTGAAATGGATGGTTATGAAGCGACACAAAAGATAAGGGATAAAGGATCAAAGGTGCTTGATCATCATGTGCCGGTCATTGCTTTAACCGCTAACAATACAAAAGAAGATATTGAAAATTGTATAAAAGCCGGAATGAACGACGTTCTGATCAAACCTTTTAAGCCCCAGCAGCTTTTGGAAATGCTTCATAAATGGTTGCCGGGAAATAATTTTTTTCTGAAAAATGGCTTTAAACAAACATGACCCGGTGAAAATAACAAAGTATGAAACAAAATCCTTTGCAGGGTAGAATTATAGATTTAAATAAAGCTTCAAAAACAGATTTGCAATAAACTCCACGGGAGAATTTTTTGGGAAAAGAAAAAAAAATAAAGGCCGAGACAATCATAACAAGCCATATTAATGCTGATTTTGATGCAGTAGCCTCAATGCTTGCAGCCCAGAAGCTTTATCCGGATTCCATTGTGATTTTTCCAGGCTCCCAGGAAAAAAATTTAAGAACATTTTTTATAAGTTCAATGAGTTATCTTTTTAATATGGCAGATGCCGCATCAATTGATTTTTCCCATACAAAAAAACTTGTTCTTGTTGATACAAAACAGTTACAGAGAATCACACATGTATCAGAGCTCATGGACAGAGATGACATTGAGATACATATCTATGATCACCACCCTTCCCTGAACAGGGATATAAAGGGTGATTTTGAGCTTATACGCTTCACAGGTTCAACCGTTACCATATTGTCTGAACTGATAAGAGAAAAAAAGATTAAAATCACATCGGAAGAAGCCACAATAATGGCTCTTGGAATCTATGAAGATACCGGTTCCTTTACGTATTCATCAACAACAGAGGCTGATTTCAGGGAAGCCGGGTTTCTTGTATCCTGCGGCGCCAGCCTGAAAACCATTGCAAGTCTCGTTATAAAAGAGATCAGTCCTGATCAGATCACCTGGCTGAACGACCTTTTAAATGAAATGGTCTGCCATCGAATAAACGGGTTCAGCATCAATGTATCAACCATATCATCACCGGGTTACATAAATGATCTTGCATCCATTGTCCAAAAAGTAGTTAAAATGGAGCATCTTGATATTTTTTTTGCAATTGTACTCATGGGAGACAAAATAACAATTGTGGGAAGAAGCAGAATCCCGGAAGCAGATGTGGGAAAGATACTTTCATTTTTCGGTGGAGGGGGGCACCCCTATGCAGCATCTGCAAAATTAAATAAAACAACACTTGCCCAGGCGGAACAGCAGCTCTTTGAAATAATAAAAAAAGAGGTTGTCCCTTCAAAAATAACAAAAGAGCTGATGTCCTCTCCTGCCATCACAATCGATTCCCGGGTAAAATGCAGACAAGCCAGTACAATTATGACAAGATACAATGTCAATGCCCTTCTTGTATCCGGAGAAAATAAAAACAATATCAAGGGGTATGTAACAAGACAGGTGATAGAAAAAACTCTTTATCACAATCTTGCTGAACTTCCGGTTTCAGAATATATGTCAACGGAGATATCATTTATATCTCCTGATTCTGATATTTCTGAAATTGAAGAAAAAATAATTGAACAGGACCAGAGAATTGTTCCCGTAGTTGATAATAATAATATCATCGGTGTTGTTACAAGGACTGATCTTCTCAATTTTCTTGTCCAGCGCAGTAAGGCGTATGACGCTGCCGACCGGGGCAGAAACAATGCAAGCAGACATGCAAAAAAAAGAAATATTGTGAATTTCATCAATGAACGCCTTGACAGGGACACCATAGAACTTCTTAAGTCAATAGGCAGTGCAGGAGATGAGCTTGGAGTCAATGTGTTTGTTGTCGGTGGTTTTGTAAGGGATCTGCTTTTGTACATGGAAAATGATGATATTGATATTGTTGTGGAAGGTGACGGCATTGCCTTTGCCAGAAAATTTGCAGCAATGAAAAACTGCAGATGCAGTGCCCATAGAAAATTCGGCACTGCCGTGATTGTCCTTGATGAAAAAATTAAAATTGATGTTGCATCGGCACGCCTTGAATACTACAAGTTCCCTGCAGCACTTCCAACAGTTGAGATGAGCTCCATCAAACTTGATCTTTTCAGGCGGGATTTTACAATAAACACCCTTGCTGTCAGTCTGAATCAGGAAAATTTCGGTACACTTATAGATTTTTTCGGTGCCCAGAGAGATCTTAAAGACAAGGTTATCAGAATAATTCACAACTTAAGTTTTGTGGAAGATCCAACAAGGGTCTTCAGGGCAATAAGATTTGCCAACAGATATGATTTTACCATAGGCAAGCTAAGTTCAAGCCTTATCAAAAATGCCATTAAACTTGATTTTTGTAAAAAATTAAGCGGGTTAAGGGTTTTTTCAGAACTTAAGCAGATCCTTGAAGAAGACAATCCCATTCCTGCCGTTGAAACGCTTAAACAATACAGTCTTGAAAAAATAATTCATCCGGAACTTGTGATCAGTCAAGAGATGATGAATACAATGGAATCTGCGAAAAAAGCCATTGCATGGCATGATCTATTGTATTTTGATGAGAATTATTTAAAATGGGCAGTATATTTCATGATAATGATCAAAAAATGTCCCCTTGATATTGCCGACGATATATGTTCCAGGCTTAAATTATCTCCAAGGCATAAAAAACTTGTTTTAAAGAACAGACTTAAAGCAGATCAACGTTTAAGTCTTCTTGCAAAGAAAAATGATATCAGCAACAGCGATCTTTATTCAATATTATCCATATTTAAGACGGAACTTATCCTGTATATGATGGCTTCGGCAAAGGATGAAGGGACAAAAAAAGCTATTTCTTATTTTTATACCCAGCTCAAGGATACAAAAATTCATCTTAAAGGAAAGGATATTATCGACCTTGGCCTTAAACCGGGTCCTGTTTTTAAAAAAATCATGCGGACGGTTCTGAATGCCAGGCTTGACGGGCTCGTTGAAACAAGGGAAGATGAAATAAAATTTGTCATTGGATATTTATCGAGGAGTAAGGGGCCTGAGGCTGCAAAAGACAAATCTATTGATTAATCACAGGGATTCTGGTAGTTTCCTTTCTTTAAACTTTTTGTAAAAAAGAAAAATGCAGATTATTACCTTTAACCTAAATTTTCAGGGACATTATCAATGAAAAGTGCAGATATTTTAACCGGGATTACAACAACGGGAACCCCTCATCTTGGAAATTATGTGGGGGCCATTCGCCCGGCAATTGAGTCAAGCAAAGATGATACCAAGCAGGCTTACTATTTTCTTGCCGATTACCATTCAATCATAAAATGCCAGGACCCGGACAGGATTAAGAAATCCGCCCTTGAGATAGCAGCCACCTGGATTGCATTTGGTCTGGACACGGATAAATCAATTTTCTACCGCCAGACCGATATCCCGGAGGTAATGGAACTTACCTGGATATTAACCTGTATGACATCCAAGGGATTGATGAACAGGGCACATGCCTACAAGGCGGCCGTTGATAATAATGAAAAAACCGGAAGAAAAGATTTGGACAAGGACATAACCATGGGACTTTTCTGTTATCCCATACTCATGGCAGCAGATATTCTGATGTTTAACGCAAAAAAAGTTCCCGTGGGAAAAGACCAGATTCAGCATCTTGAAATGACAAGGGATATTGCAGGCCGTTTCAACCACACATATGGAGAACATTTCGCTCTTCCCCAGGCTGTGGTTGATGAAAAAACAGCTGTTCTTGCAGGTCTTGACGGCAGAAAAATGAGCAAGAGTTACAACAACACTATTCCACTTTTTGAGCCTGAAAAACGTTTCAGAAAATTAATAATGAAAATTAAAACAAATTCCCTTGCACCTGAAGAGCCGAAAGATCCTGAAACCTGTACTTTGTTTGCCATTTACCAGGCCTTTGCAAAACCAGATGAAATAAAAGCAATGGAAAAAAGATACAGACAAGGTATCGCCTGGGGCACGATGAAACAGGAGCTTTTTGAATATCTGAACGAAACACTTAAAGAACCGAGAAAAAGATACAATGATCTCATTAAATCACCCGGTGATATTGATGAAATTCTCAAAAAAGGAGCCTTAAAGGCCAGGGAATACTCTGTACCATTTATAGATAAAATAAGAAAATCCATAGGGATTCAGCCAATTACAGCTTAATCTCTCTATTTGATTTTGTGTAAACCGCCATGAGGCGGATCTGGATTCAAGTCCAGATTTACCTCACAACAAATAATGAAATAAGCGTAGTAAGTACGCTCTATTTCATATAAAAAAAACAAGGAGCAGTTAACATGGGTTGGTTCAGTCGGCTTTTTCAAAATAATGATCAGGTCCCGCCTCCTGTATTACCGGGGAAAAATGATCCCTGCTGGTGCGGGAGCGGATTAAAATATAAAAAATGCCATCTTGCCAAGGACAGACTTTATTTCAGGCAGCACCCGGATCTTAGAAAAAAATCACTCCAAAAAAAATCATGCGGGTCAGCTTTTGGCTGAGGAAAATAACTATGAAACCCTGTACGGGTAGTTTTCGCCTTTTCCTATAAAAAATCATTAAGGAGATCTTAATAAATGCCGCGCCAGTATTTTATACCGTCAAATAATGTAAATCCGTTAAAACAGCTGAAAATGATGGTAATTGATAAAAAACGCAGGGTGCCCAGGGCTCCAAAGGCAATACAGATTCAGACCATTTCAGGATGCAACGGAAATTGTGTGTTCTGTCCAAATAAAAAAACAAAAATATCAATCCCCTACAAAGAGCAGATGGAGGAATCTCTTTTTTATTCAATCATTGATCAATGCATTGATCTCGGGGTACGCAGGATTTCTCCTTATCTGATGAATGAGCCTCTTCTTGATTCAAGACTTCCGAAGTTGATCAAGTATATTACAAAACATAAAAAACACCGGCAATACACAAAGATTAATTCCAATGGCTCCCTGCTCAATGAAAAAATGGCAAAGGGTTTGCTGGATTCAGGCCTTGATAAGCTGCATGTATCTGTCCAGGGAATTAATCCTGAAATTTATTTTGATCTTATGAAACTTGATTTTGAAACTGCCATTAAAAACGTGGAAAGAGCGGTCAGTTTAAAAAAATCCGGTCATTATTCCACTGAAATCCGTGTTGTGATGCTGGATACAAGTGAGATCCATCCTTATCTTGACGAAATAAGGGCATTCTGGGAAAAAAGAGGGGTAAAAATCAATCTTAACCAGATGGAAAACAGGGGAACCCATGACAAGATCAAGACCAGTAAAATTTCTGCAAACAAACTTTCCCTTTTCAGATGGTGTGACAGATTATTCAGGCAGGCCTATGTTTTATATGATGGCAGAATGGTTCAATGCTGTGCTGACTGGGAGCAGACAAAAATTTTGGGTGATCTGTCTTTAAGCTCGCTTTATGATATATGGAACGGCAGTGACTATCTTCAATACCGTCAGAAATTCATTGATGGAGATCTTAAAGGTTCAATATGCAACAGCTGCATGAAAGATCCTAAAAAAATCAGTTAAAATTGCAATCCGATACGGAAAATAAAATGAATAAAAAAGATAGAATCTATTATGGTATAATAAAAATTTTTGTGAAATTTCTAAGTTTTATACCACGTAAGGCTGGAAGATGGTTTGCAGAAATTATGGGTCATCTGTGGTTTGTTGCAGATAAAAGACATAGAGAAATCACAATTGAAAATATTTCCTACGCATTTGCAGGTGAAATGAATCAAATCCAGGCAAGGATACTTGCAAAAAAAGTTTTTTCCCATTTTATTCTTTTTGTATTTGAGGTGGCCTGGAGTATGAGGATTCATTTAGATGATTTTCACAGCCATTTTGAGGTTACAGGTTTTGAAAATTTAAAAAATGCCTACAACAAAAATAGAGGAATAATATTTCTTACTGGGCATATAGGGGTATGGGAGCTTGCGGCTATTTTGGGGGGGAAAACGGGAATTCCGGTTAATATAGTATATCGTCCGATTAGAGCTGTTGCCCTTAATCAATTTGTCAATGATATAAGATTGAGGTTTGGCGGTCATGTTTTTCCCGTAAAAAAAGCACTTGCACATATAAAAAAAGCACTTGCAAAAAAGGAGTCCCTTTTTCTGTTAATGGATCAGAGTACAAAATCCAAAAAAGGAAGCGTTGTTGATTTTATGAACCGGCAGACATTTGCCAATAAAGGCATTGCCAAGCTCGCCATGGAAAGTGGGGCACCTGTTGTGCCTCTTTTTGTTATCAGGAAAGGCTCCGGATATCAAATCATCATCAAACCTGAGATCCCGCTTGCCACCATGGAAAACGAAGAAGAAAATATTGAAATAAATACACAAAACTATACAGCTGCCATTGAAGAAATTGTTCGCCAATACCCGGACCAGTATTTCTGGCTGCACAACCGCTGGAAATACCAGCCCGGATCTTAGAAAAAGATCAATGAAAATATTAATTGTTAAACTTGGAGCACTTGGGGATGTTATCAGCACTTTCCCGGCGGTTATCAGACTGAAAAAACATTTTAATGCTGAAATCCACTGGCTTGCCGCCCCTTTAAGCTATCCCCTTGTTAATAATCATCCCTTTGTGGACAGGGTAATTCTGTTTGATAAGAACAGAAAAAATGGACTTGTAGAGACAATAACCGAAATAAGAAAAGAAACCTATGATATAACTTTTGATTTTCAGAGGACATTGAAATCAGGTTTTTTCTGTTTAATTTCAAAAAGCAGGAAAAAACTCGGGTTTGATAAAAAAAGATGCAAGGAGCTTACCTGGTTATATCCATTTACGAGAATCCCGCCTTCTGACCCCGGCAAACATATGCTGGAACAATATCTTGATTTTACCGATTACCTCGGCATTAAAAAAGATCGTATCACCTGGGGAATCACTGTTCCTGATTCCATTGATATCAATTTGCCGGCCAGGTACATAATACTCAATATCGGGGCAACTAAAAAGGCAAACCTCTGGCAGGCTGAAAAATTTGCCGATCTATCAAAACTGATCTATGATAAAACAAAAATGATGTCTGTTCTCACCGGGGGAGGAAAAGAAGATGTTAAAAGAGCTTTGGAAATTACAGCTCTTGCAGGAAAATCAGCCATCAATCTTGTGGGGAAAACAAGTATAACAGAACTTGCAGGAATAATCGCCGGTTGTGAGGTAGTTGTAAGCTGCGATACCGGCCCCATGCATTTATCAGTTGCCCTTGGTAAAAAGACAATTGCCCTGTTCGGCCCCTCTGATCCCCGAAGAACAGGCCCCTACAGGGGAGAAGTTATTAAAAAACCAATATCATGCTCTCCGTGTAACAGGAAGAAATGTCCGGATCCCATATGCATGGCGATGATTACACCCGATGATGTGTTCTCAAAAATCTCTGAATTATTGTAGTCTGTACCCCCTATGATCAAAGTCGGATTTGAATAACAGCCATGAGGCCGAGCTGAACTACGCTACTTTGCCTCACAACAAACATAAAAAGAGCATTAGTTACGCTGTCAAAATGAGCTTTTTCTTATAAAACTGCCATGAGGCAGATCTGAAGACTTTCAGACTGCCTCTCAACAAATATTGAAACTCTAATAATTTAAGGTACTTTAAAGGAGTCTCATATAAAAAGGGAACAGAGAAAACGGGCAAAAGGGCAAACAGGATGCGCCTTGTACATGGGATAGGAATTCTGCGCTGTTTCTGTTCAACTTATTTCTGATGCCATTGGTTGAACCTCATCCGCCCGCTTTCAAGAATATGAAACAACACCGGTACCACAAGCAAAGTGAGAAAAGTTCCCACAATAAGGCCGCCGATTGCAACCACTGCCATGGGTGACAGGCGTTCAATGCCCACTGACCATTCAAGGGCAATGGGGATCATGCCAACTGCCGAAGCGCCTGCCGTCATGAGAATCGGCCGTGTTCTGTGCCTTACTGCATCGAGAATGGCTTCCCGCAGATCTTTACCTTCTCTCATTCCGACTTTTGTAAAATCAACAAGAAGAATTCCATTGTTCACCACAATACCCATGAGCAGGATGAATCCCATGAAAGAAGGCATGCATCCGTGTTTTCCTGCAAGCATCATGGCCCAGGCTGCACCTATAACTGCAAGGGGCAGGCTTATCATGATTGCAAAGGGATCAAGAAAAGACTTGAATGTAATGGCAAGCATGAGAAAAAGAAAAGCAAGCCCCAGTGCCAGGGATTTTCCAAGACGTGCAAAGGACTCGTTCATCGGTTTGATTTCGCCTTCGTAACTTATGCGATAACCGCGGGGCAGTTGAAGATCCGCAAGGGCGGCTTTTACGTTATCATGGAGATGTGTTACTGCAATATTACGTCGGAACCCAAGCACATCAATGGTTGGAAGCAGAGCCTGATGGGTTTCCGCAGTGGGCACATAGGCAACTTCAAGTTTTGCAACGGATGAAAGAGGAATTGTTTTGCCGCTTTTTGTTCTTACGGGCAGGGCTTTAAGCTGTTCAGGATCGGAGCGCTGGGAAGGTTTAAGTCTCACCCATATGGAAAGGGGATTTTCCCCTGTGATCCGCAGATTTCCTCCGGAAGTTCCACCCACCGCCAATGCCACCTGGTGGGCAACATCCTTTGCTGTGAGTCCGTATAGACGTGCCCTTGCCGGATTCACATCAAGATTAAGCCGAGTTGACATGCCCTGCCAGGTACGTTCCGTTCCGGTAAGGCCTTTAACATTCTTAAGCCTTGCAAGGACTTCATCTGCAAGTCTGTCAAGAACGGATGTGTCAGGACCTGTAATCATGACATCCACTGTGGATCGGATGGAAGACAACGGCGTTGCTCCGAACTCGGTAACATTGGAATAGATAAGTCCGGGAATTTTTTTTAAACGGGCACGTATTCCTCTTTCAATGTCATATATGGTGCGGTTACGATGGAAACGGTCAACCATGTTCACGGTAATACTTCCCTGCTGGAGCAGACGGGATGCACCAAAGGATTTCACTCCCGGTTCAGATCCCATGACAGTTGACATGGAAAGCATCCATTTTTTCGGAATTTCAGCTTTTATTTTCTGCTCCACTTGTTTTGCGATCAGCTTCATCTGAGGCGTATCCGTATTTGGTTGAGCCTCAAAATCGATGGAAATAACACCGGTATCCATTAAAGGCATCAACTCCCTGCCGAGAATCGGCATCTGACGGGCTGAAGCGACAAATAATACCATCATTACCCACATCACAGGCAGACGGTGACTCAGTCCCCAGTCCACGAGAGAGACATAGGCGTTTTTTAACGGTTCAAGTATAAAACGTTCAAAGGGACTTAAAAGGCGTGCTATGGGATCGGCGGCACCGGGTTTAAGCAGCCAGGGCACAAGCAGAGGGATAATGGTAATGGAAACAATAAGAGATGAGGCAAGAGCCACTGACAATACAACAGTCAGGGGCCGCAGCACTGTCTGCACATAACCGCCGATAAACATGATCGGTACAAGAACGATTATGGTACTCACCGTACCTGCAGTATCTGCAAGCAAAATTTCCGATGTTCCCTGTGCAGCGATCTTTATTCCACTTTTACCGTTTTTTCTTATATGACGTTCGATATTTTCAATCACAACAATGGCATCATCAGTGAGCAGACCCACTGCAATGATAACAGCCGTCAATGTAACCATGTCAAACTCAAATCCAAGAAGTTTCATGGCGGCAAAGGTTAAAACATAGGTAAAGGGCAGGGACAGGGCTGTGATAAAAGACGCCCTTGTATTCCCGAGAAAAAGCAGGATAACGCATAAAGTCATGATGACTGCATCGCGCAGGGAACTCAGCATATTATCAACGGTAAGATCGATGAGACGTCCCTGGGTATCGGCCGTTTCCATATGCAGCATGGGAAATTCAGCCTTTATGGCCGGCAGCTTTTTTTGAATCTCTGATATAACCTCACGGGCATGACCTGTTTCACTGCGCAAAAGAGAAATGGCCACGGCAGGCTTTCCATTACCCCGATAGATTGATGTTGCATCGGCTTTACCCCATGCAACCTTTCCAAGGTCTCCAACCCTGACATAAGCACCATGTGACATGGGCACCATAATGGCTGCAATATCATTTGGATTATGCGCCAGGGCATCGGCCGTTAAGAAATAACGATTGCCCTTTTGATGCACAAGGCCGGTTGGAATGGTGATGTTAGCACCCTTAAGTGCGCCTGCAACTTCAGCTACGGTCAGTCCGTAAGACTCCAGTTTATTGCGGTCAAGATCAACGGTGACTTCACGCCGGTCACCTCCGAATACCTCTGCCTCGGCAACACCGGGAATAGCAAGAAGGCTGTCCCGCAATTGATTTTCAGCAAGCCTGCGGACCTGCCCGAGGGAAAGATCGGTACCCTTTGCCGGGGTTAAGGCAAGCACCATCAGCGGATGGGCAGCGTCGGTTATTTTAAAAATAAGGGAATCATGGACACCTTCAGGCAGTATGCTTTTAACGCGGCGCAGTTCGGTTATCACCTTATTGGCGGCGGTATCAATATCATTTCCATATTCAAATTCAACCTGGACCGAAGATACCTGGTCCTTGGATGTTGAGGTAACGCGCCTGACACCACTGATTGCCGAAAGGCGGACTTCAATGGGATGGGTGATATCCGTGGCCACATCGTTTGCCGCGGCCCCGGGCCATTGTGTTACAACGGCCACAACGGGACGGTTGGTATCGGGAAAAAGATTCATTGGCAGTGTTGCATAACCGAGAAGACCGGCAACTACCGCCACAAGTGACAAAGATATAATTGCGTGGGGAAATCCCAGAAATTTTTCCATCGGGGTCATGGCAGCTCTCCTTTTGCAACAACTGCGGGATCACCGTCTTTCAGCTGCAGCAGCACACTTTCATGGGCCACAACAACCTTATCACCTGCTTTAAGAGATACCGGAACATTAATATTTTTATCACGATCCGTTCCTTTAACAACTTTAGTTTTTTCAATCTCACCTGATGGATGAACGACTCCAGGCTCCTGTGCAGCTTTAACTGCAATGCCGGAATGTCCCCGTAGTTTTACAACAACATGAACCTTTCTTAAAATATTATGTTTACCCTGCATGACAAGTTTAAAAAGGGAGCACTGATCATGTTCTGCCCCGCAGAGCAGGCTATTATAGGGTACCTGGAGGATATCCACAGCTTTATCCAGAATAACTCGGCAGGCAATCCTTGCCCCGCTTGGCAGATCAAAGGGAATTTTGTCAAAATCAGCCTCGACAATACCAAGGGCCCGGGCATCCACAGTGGGGAAAATACGGGTCACAGGGAAAACGACTTTGCTGTTATTATAATACAGCTCCATGGGCGTTCCGATGTGTACTTTCTGCATAATGGCCTGGGGAAGTTCCGCCCTTGCAATGGCTCCGTCACTTGTCGTAATTTTGTACAGGGGACGGCCCGGACCAGCCATATCTCCCGGTTCTGCAAGTCTTTTGGAAACAATTCCGTTTGCCGGTGCCTTTATTTTTCCATAGCCTTTGCGCACCAGAAGTGATTTTATTTCATGTGCAAGGGAATTTACCTTCTGGGTCGCAGCAACAAAGGCAGTATGTCTTGCTTCAACAGCACTGGCGTTGCTGCCGCCGTTTAAAAGCAGCTCTTTTTCTCTCTTAAATTCATCGTGATCACGTTTTGCCTCTGCCATGGCTGAAATATGTTTGGCTTTCAGGGAATTAATTGTATCTTCTATTTCCCTTGTATCAATTCTCACGAGAAGCTCACCGGCTTTTACCCTGACGCCTTCCCTGGGGCCCATTTCAAGTATCCTGCCGGAAATCCTCGGCATTATGGTGAGTTCTTCACGGGTGGAAACCATTGCAAGTGCAGGAAATCCCGAATCAACAGGATTAGCGTTTATCTTTACAAAATGCAGAGCCCATGGTGCCGCTGGTTCTGCAGGGATATCGGCCACTTTTGCCATACGTTTCTTATGTATCTTTATACCTGCTGCAATTAAAACCACAAAAATTAAAACTGCGAGTAAGTAATGCCAGATTCGTTTTTTCCCAGTCATCTGTTACTCCTTTTTTTTATGAAAATACTGCTCAAAATGTCGATAGCAGAGCCCTCTGTGGGTGATAGAGCCAGCCCATCAGGACACAAAGGCGATCAGGTCTTTTACCCTGCCGGGCGTTAAGAAGCGCAGGCTGTTTGAGGACATACTTGACCGCAGTTCCTGCGCTTTAGACTGGCAGGACAAAAGACCCGCCGACTGTCCTTTGGCTGGCTCTATCACCCACAGAGGGCGGCATTATGCCATTTTTATTTATTGTCAGAATCCTTGATTCTATGAGACAAATCTGGGCAAATCCAGCCCGGCCTCATGGTCGTTTATATGCAATGGGCTCCAGGCCGACAGCGTGTCTTATA
>WGCX01000032.1 GCA_015493575.1 Desulfobacteraceae bacterium
AAGGCCGCCGGGAACAGGTATTACCCTGAACGGATTAAATGGCAGTGGGTCACAGGACGTGACAGGAACTGCCATTTCCCTCGGAGCAAATCATGGATGATTTGCGAGGCTCGAAGAGATGCGAATGCATACATGAGTGAAGGGTAATACCCAGACCCCGCCATAGACTTTTGAATTTCGCTGCTGCCCATTTCCCAATGTAAACGACGTAAAAGATAGATTACAACGCATATTTTAACACATTTTTTTAACTCCTGTTCACCGCATAACCTCCTTATTTAACTCCATCTTTGTCCATTTTTACCTTCATAACGGCATTAGCGTCTTACCCCTGAATTACCAAAATGAAAAAATTAGCAGTAAAAACCGGTCAGCCCATCCTTAGGATCGAAAATTTTATAAGTTGAACGAAATTGCTTGTCTTCCGGCCCATCTACTTCGTTGCATCAAAGGCCGAATACGTTGAGTATGCAACCTTTAATGCGCCTTGTACATGGGCAGGAATCCTGCGCTATTTCTGTTCAACTTATTTCATCTCCAATCCTTAGTGGAAAAAACCTTTTCAAATTTTTATTTTTCGCCCTTGACAATATGATTTTTTATATATTATCTATACACATCATATATAAAAAATATGATTGATAACTTATGAATCATTACAAAAAAATGATCGGTATTCAATCCCTCCCTGTTAAATATAGTTTGTAAAAACGAAATATTTTGTTTTTTTATTAAAACAAAAAAATTTTAAAATTTAAGCACAATGAATATTGTTGGGTATTTTTAACTACACACTCAAAAATAACTTTATATTTGTATCAAAAATTTTCATATTAAGATTCATAAAAATTCCAAGGAGACATCATGAATGACTTTTTAAAAAAAATAAGGTCCGTTCAGAAGCCCACAAGGCAGAGGCAATCAGGAATAACAAGAAAAACGTATGATGCACGCAATTCTCCCCTCAATGAAAGACGTAAGATAATGGACAGAAGAACTGCAGCCATGGAGCAGATGGAAAAGGATACGGAAATGTTTGCAGAGCTTCTAAGGGAATCGATTCCCCTTATAAAAGACAATCTTGCCCATATAACGTCATCCATTGAAAAGATAGCAGATATCAAAGAGACCATATCAAAGGAAAAAATAAGAGAATACAGAGAAATTGGAAATTTCTTTGAAAATTTGAATATCATCCTTGAGAAGCAGGTCATTCCATCCATGAATATCAAAACTGCCAGGGATCAGACATCGGAACCTACCAAAAAGCAAAATAAAAATTTTGGAAAATTTAAGTCTTTTGGCTTAGACGGCAATCATACAAAGGAAGATGTCCTGAAAATCATAAGGACCATGAGGCAAAATGGAGTAACATTTGCAGCAATCGCAGATTATCTGAAAACTAACGGCATACCGACCTTCTCCGGACGGGGAGAATGGCATGCCCAGACCATTCACAGACTTTATAAATAAGAAATAACTATTTTTTCAAGCCTTTTTCAATGATTCCAAATGCAGACATAAGGGTCTGCTTAACAAAATTTTTATCATTATTTAAGAGTCTTTTGCTGTCAACCCAGAGAACGACACCGGAATAGGTCGCCCATATTATGTCGGCAAGGGCCACGGGATGCTTTTTAATAAAATACCCCTGGTCAATACCCTCCTGCACAATTGTTTTAATTGCATTAAGTGCATCCCTCGAAGTTTCTTTTAATTGCTGTAAAACACTGCCGGATAAATTCCTCAGAGTTTCACCTGACTGTAAATGAAAAAGACTGATAAGCATTCTGGAATCATAATCATAAACATCAATAAATGTGTCCCTCAAAGCAATAAGTTTCTCTTCGGCATTCATGTCCTCTTTCAAAACGAACTGATCAATTTTTTCTGTAAGATAGCCAAGAATATGAATGGACAGTGAGGTGTGCAGTTCTTCCTTGTTTTTAAAATAAAGGTACAGGGTCCCGGGACTTAACTCAGCCTCGGTTGCAATTTCTTCCATTGTTGCCCTGTTAAATCCCTTGGCGGAAAAAACAATCCTTGCAGCGTCCATAATCTCTTTACGTCTCTGTTCTTTTTCCCTTTGTTTTCTTTCCAGTATTCCCATATTAACACCTGTTATTTTTTGAAGATCATTTATTATGTATTCAACGATTTATTAAATACATCCGGCAATAAAAAATCGCAAGAAAAACTTTAAAAAAAATTTAGTCCTTATAATACTTACCCAAAGCAAGCGATGCCCGCAACCCATGTGCCTGCCTCAAGTTCTTGTTTTTCATTGCAGGAATTCAGGGGTAAGGCACTAAATTATCATTCAATTAATAAAACAGTCATGAAATAAAATCAGAATCAATAAGTCTTCCAATCTTATCTTGACAAGATTGAAATTCCCTGCTTATAGTTTTCAACAATAATTTTTTAATAATTCTTTTACAAAAATTCTGATGAAAATGGGGAGTAGAAATATGACAAAACTTACACTGGATGATTTAAAGAACATCAGGGAAAAAGCATCTGAAAATTCATCTCTCAGCGGGAAAGATACAAATGTTAAAATCGTTGTTTATATGGGCACCTGCGGTATAGCGGCAGGTGCAGGTGAAATAATGAATACCCTTGTTGAAGAAAAGAAGGCATCCAAAAGAGATGACATTAAGATTGTAGCATCCGGATGCATGGGTATGTGCAGCACTGAACCAAATTTCAGTGTGGAAATAAAGGGGGAAGATCCTGTTGTTTACAAAAACATGGACAGAAACATGACGCGCCAGGTTTTTAAAAGACATGTAATGAAAGGAGAAGTTCAGACAGGATTTGCACTTGGCAGAATTTAAATAAAAACTGTAGATATAAGGAGAAATAATCATGGGCGTTAAAATTATTGAACGGACAGATTCAGCTTATTCATATCCTCTGCTTATCAGAAACCTTTTATCAAATTCGCTTATGCGATCTCCGGACCAGGAGATCATTTACCGGGATAAAATGAGATATACTTACAGAGAACTGCATGCCCGTGTGGCAAAACTTGCCAATGCCCTTGAAGACCTTGGGGTAAAACAGGGAGACACCGTTGCTGTAATGGATTATGACAGCCACAGATACCTGGAATGTTATTTTGCAATTCCCATGATGGGCGCCATTCTCCACACCGTTCATATCAGGCTCTCTCCCGAGCAGATTCTCTACACGATCAACCATGCAGAAGATGATGTGATTCTTGTAAATTCCGAACTTCTCCCACTGCTTGAGCCAATTATGGACAAGGTTGAGACTGTCAAAAAAATCATTTTAATAAAAGAGACTGATAAAGACCCTGAGATATCCATCTCCTTTGACGATGAATATGAATCCATGCTGAAAAATCAGAGCAGTGAATTTAATTTCCCGGATTTTGATGAAAATGCAAGGGCAACCACATTTTACACCTCAGGAACAACGGGAAATCCAAAGGGAGTTTACTACAGCCACCGCCAGCTTGTTCTGCACACCTTTGGCCTGATGACAGGCCTGTGCGCCTTTGATTCCCAGGGGATAATGAATTCGGGTGATGTTTACATGCCCTTAACCCCTATGTTCCACGTTCACGCATGGGGCATGCCCTATCTTTTTACCATGCTTGGAAACAAACAGATATATCCGGGCAGATACGAACCTGAAATGATTCTCAATCTCATTGTCAAAGAAAAAGTTACATTTTCCCATTGCGTTCCCACAATTATTCACATGCTTGTTAACTCTCCTGTAATTAACAAGGTTGATCTGTCCAACTGGAAAGTTGTCATAGGAGGTTCAGCACTGCCAAAGGGACTATGTACAGCGGCCATGAAGGCAAATATCAATATTTACTCTGCCTATGGCATGTCAGAGACCTGTCCCCTCCTTACCGTCGCACACATCAAACCCCATATGCGGGAATGGGATGAAGAAAAGCAGATCGATATCAGATGCAAGACAGGCATGCCAATTCCCCTTGTGGATCTTGACATCATCGATCCCATGGGTAATCCTGTACCCCATGACGGAGAACATACAGGAGAAGTTGTGGTAAGGGCACCATGGCTCACACAGGGCTACCTGAAAAACCATGAAAAAAGTGAAGAGCTCTGGCGGGACGGCTGGCTTCACACAGATGATGTCGGAAATATAGACAAAGAAGGATACCTTAAAATAACTGACAGGCTGAAAGATGTTATTAAAACCGGAGGAGAATGGGTATCATCCCTTGAACTTGAAGATATAATCAGCCAGCACAATGCGGTGAGTGAAGCTGCAGCAGTGGGAATCCCCGATGAAAAATGGGGAGAGCGCCCCGTTATTCTCGTTGTCCTTAAAGATGAATTCAAAGGGCAGGATCTTGAAGATGAGCTCAAACAGGTTTTTGTAAAACAATTCGAACTTGGCAATCTTCCCAAATACGGAATACCCGACAAAATAATGTTTGTTGATTCCATTGCCAAGACAGGAGTTGGAAAACTTGACAAAAAACTGATCAGAACACAGGTTAAAAAATAAAAAATGGCATGATGCCGCCCCCGGTTGACGGTGGATTCAGATAGAGGACCGTCGGCGGCCGTTTTGCCCTGCCGGTCTAAAGCGCAGGAACTGCGGTCAAGCATGTCCTCAAACAGCCTGCGCTTCTTAACGCCCGGCAGGGCAAAACAGCTTATCGCCTTTGGGTCCCGATGGGCTGAATCCACCGTCAGCCGGGGGCTTAGGCTGTCGACACTCTAGGTAAAATGACTGAAATTTTTAAAACCGATAATATAAAGATAAGCCTTAACATAAAGGGTTTTAACCAATATACAAAGATAAGCTGTCCAGTCAGATACGGAATATACTCCGAGATTGAAACAGACGATTTTATTCTTCAGTTTGATCTGAATAATGAAATAAAAAGAGCCATGGGAAAAGGCAGAAAATGGCTGCACCCTTCGGAATGGCTTAAACGGAATATGGGCAACGACTGGATCTACTATTCCACCGGAGGATACACAGGGGTGTTTGAAGCAACCGGTGAATATTATCTCCCCATTTTTTCCTATCCTACAAATTCCATCCTCGGAGGAAAGCCTTTTAAAGAAGAACCCGTGGCCAGCATTGTTTCATCCTGGTACGATATAATCTGCAAAACTAACGATGCCCTCAAAGGAATCAATGGAAAAACAGGCAGATTCCTTGAGACCACCCTTGAAAACAGCAGACCGGAAAAATTAAAGGAAAAATCAAAAGACCTGTTTTGTACAACGGAAGGAAGGGTAAGTGTGCTGCCACCGGATGCAAGACACGTTGATTACGATGTTATACCGCTTACCATTTCAAAGGGTTGCCTTTACAACTGCGGATTCTGCAGAATAAAAACAGGAAAACCGTTTACACAGAAAACAAGACAGTATATCAAAAATGAAATTAGAAAACTAAAAGCTTTTTACGGGAAAGATATTGTAAATTACAATTCCATTTTTCTTGGACAGCACGATGCATTAAATGCGGATAAAGATCTTATTCTTTTTGCAGCAGAACAGGCCTATGATGATTTTAATTTTAAGCATTCGTTCATGAAGGGAGCCAACCTGTTTCTTTTCGGAAGCGTTGACGCCCTGATAAAGGCGGACAGCGGCGCAAACCAGGGACTTTTCAAGGCCTTGAATGCCTCCCCCTGGTACACATATATCAATATCGGGCTTGAATCAGCCGACCAGGAAACCCTGGATTTCCTTGGAAAGCCCATCACAGCAGCCAAAGTTGAAAAAGGATTTCAGATCATCCAGAAAATAAACGACCTTTATGAAAACATTGAAATTTCATGTAATTTTATCATGGATGAAAATCTTCCGGAAAACCATTATCCCTCGTTTCTGAAACTTGCAAGATACAACCTTCCACATTTTAAACCAAAGGGCTGTGTTTACATGTCCCACCTTGGCATTAACACATTTTCAAGACAACTCCTGTTTGAATTTAATAAGATAAAAACTTTAAGCCGGGTTCCCACGTTTTTATATATTATTCAGAGACTGTAAGGGAACTGGAGGGCTTTAAGCATTTCACCAGGGCTATAAATTGGCAATACAGACCATTTAAAACCTTTCAGATCTCTTGTTACGATAGCCTCTGCTCCGGCATGACGAGCGGCTTGATATAATACTGCATCTTCAAAATCAGAAAATTTAGCAACAAGAGCATCTTCAATTACAGATCTATTCACAGCGGCAATTTCGAAAAGAATCATCAGATCCTTGATATGGCTTTGAGCTTTGACCGGCCCCATCACCTTGGCTGCAAGGTAATGGATCGTTGTTACGGTGGTGGCACCCAGCAATCCGGAGATCTTTCCGGATTCAACAAGAGACATCAGTCGGCTTGCCGGTTCTGCAAAAGGATCTCTGTCAAGCATCACATCAAGAACCACATTTGTGTCAAACAGAATCTTCATAGATATTTCTCTTCCAGGTGTTTTTTATAATCCTTTTCATCAACACCGGAGCCTTTTAACGATCCTCTTAAAGACTTCACGACAGGAGTGATCTGTTGATTTCCTTTTGAAGATTTTTTATCCAACAGGTAAAAATAATCGGCAACCATTTGAGAAACAGATTTACCCATAAGGCTTGCATGTCTTTTCGCAGACCTGATCAGGTCTTCGTCAAGCCGGAGTGTGAGTTTAGTATTCATTGCTTACCTCATTTATTTATGTCTGACGTATATATCTATATATAATAATACGTCACAGCAAAACAATTGTCAAACTCAACACTGTCATTCTTAAAGAATCAAAGATTCTGACAAATATTGGACCGAAGGCGTGGAGCCAAATCTCATTATTAACGGCGCTTTAAAGGAGTCATAAAACGGCCATGAGGCCGACCTGGAGACTATTAAGCGGCCTCACAACTAACAATGAAACTCTAATAATTCCAAGCATTTTTCAGGAATTTCATATGAAAAATTCCTTATGGAATCGTATTGGAAAACTTCAGCTTTTTTTATGTGGTTTTGGGCAAAAACCTACATCACATCAATCATGTTTTGCAACAATATTAAAAAAAAGGAAAACACCGATTAGCCAGAATCCCATATCACGGAAGATGTAGAGAAAATTTGCAGGACCTGCATGAATATCAGTGGAAAAACAGCCGCATCTCACATCTATGCCCCTTGCAAGATCATAGGCCAGCACACAGACAAATATCATTAAAAGCAGATTAACAACAATTACAGCTCCCGGAGCAAAAAGATCAAATACAAGACAGATTCCTGTTACAAGCTCAAGCCATGGAAGCACAATTGCAAGGATATTGATCCATATACCCGGTAAAATCTGATAATTAAAAACGATTTCAGCAAATTTTTCCGGATTTAATATTTTTGGAACACTTGCGCCAATAAATATGCCACCAAGGATGATCATGGCAGCTCTTATGAATTTTCTTGAAGTGACAAAATTTAAAACAATGGCGGAAAAATTTGCTGAACCGGACAAATCCTCCATTTCAATATCACGGGAATGCCCGGGAAAAGTCTGAGGAAAATTTTCACATAAAATTTTGTTTTTATTCCCGTAATAGTCTGTATCCTGTTTTTCCATCAATCATTTTCCTTAAGCTAAGCAGGTTACACCAGCAGCCCAAAATTTCCTGTTTTTCTGGTGGAAATTCAGGAATCAGGCATTGATTGTAATGTTACAATAATCACTATGCAATTATACCCCTGGCTTATTTTTAACATTAATCATTGTGCTTCAGTTTCCACTGATTCAAGGGGCATATCAGCTTTTTTCCATACACTTAAGCCGTTTACTAAAACCTTTACCCTGTTAAACCCGGCGCTTAAAAGAAATTCTGCCAGATCATGGCTTAAACTGCACGTCTTACCATCACAATAGGTTATTATCAATTTATCCTGTGGAAGTTTTTGCGAAATATCCATGAATTTCTCATCAATTTCGTGCATGGGAAGATTTAAAGCGCCTTTGATATGGGATCTGTCATAGTCCTGTTGTGAACGGGCATCAATAAAAACAGCTTTGTTTTCCGCAAATATCTTTTCAGCCTTTTTCAGGGGAATAATAAGGCTCTCACCAGAACTTGTTGTCATGCGGGCTTGAACAGACCAGCTCTTATTTATATTCAGACCGTCGTTCCTGAAATAATTAACAAAAAATCCAATGACCGAGGCCGTGATAATTACTGCCACGGCCTGGATTAAACCTTTTTTCATTCTTTTACTTTATTCTTTTCTTATTTTAATTGAATTGGCATGGGCATCAAGGCCTTCCGTTTCCGCCATCATAATAATATCATCGGCTTCTTTCCTGAAGGCGTTTTCAGAATAATTTATAATACTGGTTTTCTTTGTGAAATTTTCCACGGAAAGGGCAGATGAAAATTTTGCAGTCCCTGCCGTCGGAAGCACATGATTGGGCCCCGCAACATAATCTCCCACCGGCTCAGGGGTATAGTGGCCAAGAAAGACCGCCCCTGCATTCCTTATTTTACCAACATGGGCAAAGGGTTCTTTAACAAGGAGCTCAAGGTGCTCCGGAGCAAAACGGTTTGCAAGGTCAATGGCAGTTTCAATATCGGATACAACAATTATATAACCAAAATCCTTAATCGATTTTTCGCTTATCTCCCTTCTTGACAGTTTTGCAATCTGATTTTTAAGGGCTTTCAGGGTCTGTTCTGCAATATCATTTGAATCTGTGACAAGCACGGCCGAAGCCCTTGCGTCGTGCTCTGCCTGGGACAGAAGATCTGCTGCAATAAATTGTGGATCTGCACTTTTATCGGCAAGAATCAAAATTTCGCTGGGGCCTGCGATCATGTCAATACCAACGGTGCCGGATACTATTTTTTTTGCAAGGGTCACATAAATATTTCCCGGTCCCACAATAACATTAACCTTTGGCACCCGGGCTGTTCCATATGCAAGGGCTGCAATCGCCCATGCACTTCCAGCCTTGAATATCGATGTGATGCCCACTTTTTTTGCAGCAACAAGAATGCATGGATTTATCCTGCCGTCCTCCATTGGAGGTGTCATCAGCACCCTGGATTTCACTCCTGCAATTTTTGCCGGAATTCCGCCCATGAGAACCGAGGAAACAAGGGGAGTTTTTCCGCCCTTTGCCCCTGGAACATAGATACCCGCCCCGTCAACGGGCCTTACCATCTGTCCGACCATCACACCGTCTCTTGGAGTATCAAACCATGATTTTTCCCTTTGTGCACCGTGGAACGACTCCAATTGATCAACGGCACGGTCAAGGGCCCTTAAGAATCCGGCAGTGACATTCTTTTCAGCATGGGCAAATTCCTCTTCAGTAACCTGCAGGTTTGATTCGTTCACAGCCTTTGAATCAAATTTATTTGTGTATTCAACAAGGGCTGCATCTCCCCTTAATTTAACATCCTCTATGAATGCATTGACATTTCTGTACTCTGATTCACTGAATCCAAGCCCCCTTTCAAGGGTGGCGTTAATTTTTTCTTCTGCAGCAGCAGAAGGATAATTATAAATTTTCATTGTTTTTCCATTTTAAGTTGCTATTATCTCAATTTAAAGGCGTATTTCAGTGCAGAACGAAAACAGCCAGTTCACCCGATTAGGATCGGGGATGAAATAAGTTGAACAGAAATAGCGCAGAATTCCGGCCCATGTACAAGGCGCATTAAAGGTTGCATACTCAACGTATTCGGCCTTTGATGCAACGAAGTAGATGGGAAAAGAAGACAAGCAATCTCGTTCAAATTATAAAATTTTCGATCCTTACTGCGCTGGGTGAAAATTTTAATACTTGAAATACTCTTTTGCATTACTACGGTTAAAATTTTCATCGGACTTGTACTCAAAAGAAATTTTCATGTTTTCGTTCAAGCACTATCAAGCACTATCAAGCACTATTTAAATAAATTCTAACCTTAATTTAAAAAAACATCAATATTAAAGATTTCTGCCCATTGACATGATACCACAATGTAGTATAT
>WGCX01000033.1 GCA_015493575.1 Desulfobacteraceae bacterium
CTTTTATCTATTGTATAGAGTCAAAATCAGGTCAATACTGCATTGTCAAAGTTCTTTTTACAAAAAAAGTGTAAACTACTTTTGAATCATTATGAAGGATGCCCAATTCTTGTGTAAATTACTCCTTAAATGAAAAAAAGGGTAGTCATGAATTTGCGTGAGTGAGTTTGAAAAACTCTCACAAATTCAAACAAATGCAAACAAATGCAAACAAATGCAAACAAATGCAAACAAATGCAGATTTATAAAGTATATCCAGCCATTCCGGAACCTCTTGCGTTCCTGGATTATCTTGCAAGAAACCTCTGGTGGTGCTGGAATCATGAGGCCATTGAACTCTTTGAGAGAATCGATCAAAGGCTATGGGAAGCAATGGGGAAAAACCCAGTGGCTTTTCTTACCAGGATATCCCAGAAACGGTTTGATGAACTTTCAAAGGATGATAGTTTTTTAGATCATCTCGGCAGGGTGAAAGCAAAATTTGAAAACATGTTTTCATCGGTCTCTCAAATCAAGGATTTTGATTTAAACGTGAAAGAGACAACCGCTTATTTTCCATGGAATTTGGTCTTCATGAATCGCTGCCGTTTTTTGCCGGAGGACTGGGTATCCTTGCCGGAGACCATCTAAAGGCCGCTTCCAATCTGGGAATTCCTTTAACCGGCATGGGCATTATGTTCAGGGAAGGATATTTCAGGCAGTTTCTTCTTGATACAAATCTGCCGGAAAACCCGGAAGTTGTACGAAATATCACATCGAGACTTTATGACAGTCATTATGAAACCCGTATTGCCCAGGAAGTGTTACTGGGCATTGGCGGCATAAAGGTGCTCACCGCCATGGATATTTTTCCCAATATATGCCACATGAATGAAGGACATTGTTCCTTTGCAGGGCTGGAACGGATTTCCATTATTATGGATAAATACAATTTAGACTTTCAAAGTGCCATTGAGCTTTGCAAGAGAAGCTGTATTTTTACAACCCATACACCCGTTGCAGCAGGACATGATGAATTTCCAAAGGAACTTATTCATCCGTATATTAAGCCCTATGCTGTAAAATTTGGTATCCTGGAAAAGGAGTTGCTGTCCTGGGGTAAGCTATCCGGAACAAAGGATACCGGAAAATTTTCCATGTTTATTTTCGGAGTCAGATTCTCCGGCTATATAAATGGTGTAAGCCGTCTTCACGGTGAAGTGGCCCGCCGCATGTGGCAATCTTTATGGCCGAAACGTCCCGTGGAAGAAATACCGATTTCCCATGTAACCAACGGTGTACATATCTGTTCTTATATCTCCCGGCACAAAAATTCTCTTCTCGAACGCTATTTATCTTCGGACTGGTCCTGCATGATGTACAACCCGGACCTTGTTTCAGGAATAGACAATATTGAGGATTCAGATCTCTGGCATGTCCATGAGCTGGACAGATCCAATTTAATCAGAAAATGCAGGCAGCTTTTATTAAAACAATATGAAAAACGAAACGCCCCGAAAAATATTCTCGACGAAGTTGTAACTGTCATGAACCCCCGGGTTCTGACCATATGTTTTGCAAGGCGGTTTGCCACTTACAGACGGGCAGGACTCCTTTTAAAGGATATACCACGCCTGACAAAACTCATAACCGATGAAAAAAGACCCATACAGATTGTATTTGCAGGCAAAGCTCATCCAAATGATAATGAAGGCAAGAATATCATTAAACAGATTGTTGAATTTGCAAGGGTTTACGATGTGAGACACAGGGTGATATTTCTTGAAAATTATGACATTAATATTGCAAGACATATGGTGCAGGGATGTGATGTGTGGCTGAATACGCCGAGAAGGCCCAATGAAGCCTGCGGAACTTCCGGTATGAAGGCTGCGGCCAATATGGAGGGTTAAATCTTTCCATTCTCGATGGATGGTGGTGTGAAGGATTCAGGGAAGACAGGGGATGGGGCATTGGAAACGGAGATCATTATGATAACGATGAATACCAGGACGAGGTTGAAAGCCAGGCTTTGTTCAACATTCTTGAAAATGAAGTGATCCCTAAGTTTTATGACAGAAAAAGGGGCGCTCCTCCGGTAAAATGGATCAAAATGATGAAAGAAGCGATGAAAATGGCAATTATGGATTTTTCCAGTTACCGGATGGTAAGGGAATATTCGAAAAGATTTTACATTCCTGCATCAAAAAATTTTAAACAACTGACGGAAAATCATGCCGTTAAAGCAAAAAAACTCGCCAAAACTCAATCCAGGCTGATCTTTCTGTGGGAAAATATCAGGTTATCAAAACCACAACTGATAACAGAGTCAGATTTTATTGTTGGAGACACCTTGAGAATCACCCTTAAAGCTTTCCCTGGAGAGTTGACCCCTGATGATGTAGAAGTCCAGATTTATCATGGAAAAATCAGATATTTTGATCAACTTGAAGGAAGCCGCGCCGAAACCATGTGGCTGCAGGAAACCATTGCTGACGGTATTTATATTTACGCCTGTACGATCACCTGTTCTGATTCCGGGAGATTCGGGTATACATCAAGGGTGATTCCCAAAGGAGACGGTGTTCTTAAAAATACACCGGGACTGATCACCTGGGCAGATGGGGAACAGTAGTACTTGTAGACTGCAAATACACTTAAGCGAGCGATGCCCGCAGCCCATGTGTGTGCCTCAATTTCTTGTTTTTTATTACAGAAATTCAAGGGTAAGGTACTAAAGAAAGATAGTGCACAATAGTCATTTCATCCGGCGCTATTAAAAACTGCTACATTTTTTTAACAAAAAACAAGAGTGGTAAGTTAAACTTTGTGTTTATTGCTGTTTCTGATCTTCGATCTTTTTTAACTCAAAACGTTTTACCTTGCCAGTTGCGGTTTTTGGAAGGTCATCAACAAAATATATCCACCTTGGATATTTATAATGGGCAAGTTCTTTTTTTACATATTCCTTGATCTCTTTTTCAAGGCTTTTAGAAGGAGTAAAACCTTTATTTAAAACAATATAAGCGCATGGTTTTACCAGATTTTCCTTGTCTTTTGAGGGGACAACTCCACTTTCAAGAACAGCAGGATGTCCGATGAGGCATGCTTCAACTTCAATGGGAGAGACCCATATGCCTCCTACCTTTAACATGTCATTTGTCCGCCCTACATAATGAAAAAAACCATCTTCATCCACAAAGAATTTATCATCTGTATTAAACCATTCCCCAAGCATGGCCTGCTTGGTTTTTTCATGTTTATTCCAATAGTAGGCTGCTGTACTGTCTCCTTTTATCAGAACGGTTCCGATCTCCCCCTGAGAAACTTCATTGAAATCATTATCCACAATTCTGGCTTCATAACCAGGTACTATCTGTCCCGTACTTCCAGGTCTTATATTTCCCTTTCTGTTTGAGATGTAAATATGGACAAGTTCCGTGGAGCCTATCCCATCGAGGATATCAACATTAAATCGTTTTTTCCATCTGTGGAAAATATCTGCAGGAAGCGCTTCACCTGCTGATACGCAGAGCCTTACCCCGTCCATTTTCCCCTGTTCCTCTGCCAGCATAGCTCCATACAGGGTGGGAACCCCGAAAAAAATAGTGGGTTTGTGCAGGGAAATGGTTCTGTAAACTGACTCAGGTGTGGGACGTTCCGGCATTAATACACTTGTAGCCCCCACACTGAAAGGGAAATAACATCCATTGCCCAGTCCGTATGCAAAAAACAGCTTTGCCGCTGAAAAACATATATCATCTTCCTTTACCTTTAGCACCTTTTTACCATAAGTATCAACACTGCACAGCATGTCATGCTGCAGGTGAACGGTTCCCTTGGGTTTTCCCGTTGAACCTGAGCTGTAAAGCCAGAAGCAGGAATCATCGTAACAGGTGGGAGCAGGTTCGAGTAAATCAGACTTATCACGAATAAAATCATTATATTTAACAACATCAGGTCTGTCCTGACTGCTGTTCACAATGATAATTTTTTTAAGAAACTGCAGTTCACTTTTGATTTCTTCAATATTAAAATAAAGAGATTCATCAACAACAAGGACCTTTGCCCTGCTGTCGTTTAAAAAATAGAGATAATCTTTAGGCCGCATCAGGGTATTTAAACATATGGGAACCGCACCGGATTTAATTGAACCAAAAAATACAACTGGAAACAGTTCCGTGTCCAGCATCAGCATGGCCACACGTTCTTCCATCCTGACATCAGACGAAATAAGGGCATTCCCAAATCGGTTGACCTCCTTTGCAAGAGTACCATAGGTCATCTGCCTGTTTTCGCACAGAACAGCTGTCTTGTCTTTTCTTCCTTCACGGATATTCTTATCCACAAAATAATCAGCAGCATTAAATAATTCTGATTTAACGGTTTCAGCGGTCATAATTTTCTCCTTTTTGAGGGTGTTTAGCACTGCGAAAGTATCATAAAAGCAGGCATTTTCAACCCATGTTTTTTCATTTCAACCCATAATTCCATTATTTTCCCCTCCAAAAGCAATCAATAAGTTGCCGGTAAAAAAAGTTGCCGGTAAAAAGATTTTTTTATTTTTTTAATCTCAAGAATCCTTTGTACAAAGTGGAACTGGGTTCAGCCAAACGGCAGACTTAAAGACATGGCTTGCAGGGAGATACTTTTGACTCTGCATAGAAAAGGCCTGCTTGATTATCCTACTCCAAAAATTATACAACAAAAGAAAACAAAAGAAAAGTTGTAAAAAAAATTGAAGTCGATTGTTGCTTGTATTGTATGGGGCCCTGCTGCATGGGCTGTTCAATCCAGTATACATGCTGGAAACTTTTGTTGAGCAGGATCGTTTTTCTAAACAAATTTAAAGCTGCTGATTTCTTTTATCTGTATTCCCATTTTTAGAAGCTTTTTTAACTGTGCAGGATCATTTATCTGTTTTATATAATTGCTGATTTCAGGCGGAATCTTCCCAAAACGTAACTCAAGAATTTCTATAATATTTTCCTGAGTGCTCTTAATCATTCCCTGTTGCATTCCCTTTTGCATCCCCTGCTGCATTCCCTGCTGCATTCCCTGCTGCATCCCCTGCTGCATCCCCTGCTGCATCCCCTTATTCCTGATATATTGTGCTAACATGGCGGTCTCCTCATGCTGAATAATGTTATGATAAAGCCGTTCCTGTTCCTGCTCGGTTATCTGGGCATAAATATCAATAAAATCCACATATTTATCAAAAAGCATACCGGAAACAAGTTGAA
>WGCX01000034.1 GCA_015493575.1 Desulfobacteraceae bacterium
GCACTGCTGTCAAGCGTAGGTGTAAAATCATCAACAGAGCTGAGCAGTAAAAAGTTTGATGTCCTCATGAATGAATTTGAGCGCCTTGGTTTCAGGACAACATCGGCCTCCTGGTCAAAGTCAAAGCGCAGCCTTAAGCGCAAACGCAAGGGGAACAACCTGCCGCAAAGCAAGAAGCAACTCATGAAAAAGCTTGAAGCGATTGTGCTGGATATGAACCTGTCATGGGCATACGTGGACAGTATTGCCAAGTCACGTTTCAAGGTTGATACGGTGCAGTGGCTTGAAGTCGGCGATCTATACAAACTGGTGCAGATGATGGTGATACACCAGAAACGGCAGTCATTGAAACAAAAACAGAAAGAAAGACAGAACGAGTTAGCGAACTTACCCAAAGAGAGGAAAAACTATGCAGGAAGCACAAAATAATGAAGGGCACGAAACTACGTACAACCTGAAAAATGACGTCCCTTTGGGTCAAGTTGAGCATATTATTCTGCAGCCTTCGGGACGTTCCGATAAGTTTTCTCTTAATTTGTGTAAGTTTTTAAAAAAACATGGCAGCCATTACTGGGAAATTTGCTTTTCCCCCCGGAACTGTATTAACGGGGCCTTTGACGTGGAATATTCAGCGGATAGGACATTAGCGTCTAATTTATATGTTGGTTTTCTTGACGAGGATGACGGCTCTTTTATGGGGGCAAGACTGTCCGAAATTATTTGTAACGGAACAGAAACAAAGATTTGGTCGCACCCGCCATGCGAAGAGTTTGTCCCCGTCCCGGATTTTTGGGGTCGTTATTATAACTTTGGGAAATGCGCTATTGACCCCGAGCATAAATTATATTCTGCCAGGGATCGCTATACCGTGTTGGGAGATGGCACAACAAGGGTTTGCGACTGGTGTGGACGTGTAGAAGAGTTACATATCAAAAGAACAGTAATAGATGAAAATCTTAAGAAAAAGAAAATTAAAATGAAACCTTGCTTAAATCAAGAATGTAAACATTACGACAGAGATTACACACTACATTGTGCAGCAGAAGATGAAGACGATAAGCCTTATCTATGCCTATGCGATGAATATATATCAGAAGAGATGTCAATATTTCGATATGCTGGAAAAGTGTGGATGCCAGCTTATGGTAACCGGACAGACAGGTAACAAAATTGAGAATTGAGATACAAAAAGGATGGTGAATAATGGCAACAGAGGGAATTAAATTGCTTATAGATGTTCTTGAGGAACAAATAAAAAAACAAAAAAAGGAGGAACAGTTGATGGGGGCAAAAAAAACAGAAAGAACAACAGAACAGACGGAAAAAAAATCCACAGGAATAGAAAAGCCTGTTCCGTCAGATGATGTAAAATCAGATGACGCAAAATCAGGTGCCGGCCAGGTCACAAAGGACACAAAGAAAACAAAGATCTGCCCGAAATGCAATGAAGAGAAACCACTTGACAGTGAACACTGGTATCCCAAACCAAAACTGAAATCAGGCTGGTCTTCCTGGTGCAGGGAATGCGTCAGAAAAGATGCAAAGCAGCGGTACAACAGGACAAACAAGGTTAAGGCAAAAAAGACAGAAAGTAAAAAGAGTGAAAAAATCGAAAAGTCCGTAAAGGTCAAAGATGTACCACCTGCGGGCAATACCGGCAATATCGGCAATACCGAAGATACACAAGTGTTGAAACTGAGTGATTATATGCAGGACGGCCAGGGCAGGCTTGTACATAAAGACAATGTCAAACAGATAGACAAGATCCGCGACGGGCTTGTCAACGGGATAATAGAACAGGCAAAAAACCTGCAGCAGCAGATGAGTTCATTCAAGGCCAGGGTTATGGACGATATCGAGGCGTTTGTGGAGCTTTCCGCAATGGAATACGGCGAGAAGCGCGGCGGGACAAAGGGCAATATCTGCCTGTACACCTATGACATGAAGTATAAGGTCCAGGTTCAGATCTCGGAATATCTTGTATTTGACGAGCGGCTCCAGGTTGCAAAATCAATGGTTGATGAATGCTTCGTGAATTGGACACAGGGCAGCCGCAGCGAGGTGAAGACCATCATCAATGATGCTTTTTCAGTAAACCAGGAGGGCAAGATAAACACGAGGCGCATCCTTGCCCTGCGCCGTCTTGATATCCCTGATCCGCTCTGGCAGAAAGCGATGCAGGCCATATCTGACAGCCTGCAGGTTGCCGGATCAAAATCATATATGAGGGTTTATGAGCGCAGCGAAAAACAGGGGCAGTGGCAGAATATCACCCTTGATATGGCAGCGCTTTAAAGAAGCATTAAAGGAGGACACAGACCATGCGCAGGGTGAATGGTGCAGGCAGCATCAGCAAAACCGATTTAAAGAGAAGTATCACTTCTGACAGCAGTGGCAGTCCTGTTGCCGTAATAACGCAGGAACTCGGCATTGACACGGCAATACGGATTGTCGATCTTTTTGCCGGTGAAATGATCTATATACCGAAATGGCAATCCATATGCCGGCGGGTGCGTGATAAGCGCATTGCAGATGAGTTTACGGGCTGCAATTATGACGAGCTTGCAAAGCGATATAACCTGAAAGTGCGGCAGGTGCGTAATATTATTGCAAGGAGTAGAAAGCTCCGGAAGAATTGAGAGTTGAGAGTTGATTAGGGGGAGATAATCCGGATTTGAGAAAAATCCGGATTATATTTTAACGTTCGCCACAACCTGCGAACATCACAAAGGAGAAAAACACATGGAAAAAGAGGAAGTACAAAAAGAAAAGAACATCAAAGATTTAACGGAAGCAATGCTCAGGGTAAACATTGGCATTATGGATTTACATGCCCTTGGCGGCATGGATCAATACGCCGGCCTTGATGCGGATTTTGACAGGGTGCTCACAAACCTTACGGCATCATGGCAGGTTGTCATGTCCCAGCTGGAAAAGATGATCGGTACAAATGGATAAAAAGAGGCTGTAAAGTAAAAAAATAAAAAATGTTGACAAAAAAACAAATACAAATAAATATCGTTTATTCGGCAGTGAATAGTAAAGTAATGCCCGTTGGGTACAATTAAAAGGAGAAAAATTAAAATGAAGAAAAAAATCCTATTTATTATTGTAACAGTGATTATTGGTGTTTGCAGCGTTGCTTTAGCTGAGAATGAAGCAATATACAATTCAGGCACAGGTTCTCTTGTTATCCCAAAACTTATTGTAGGCTCTAACCAATATCAAATTGACATGCAGCAGGGAGAGGGGCTCTCTTTTACAGTCACTAATATTATCCCACTGCAAACATCGCCGCCAAGCACGATTATTGGACATTCCAGAAGTAATCCTGCCCCCATAGGGACACCTGTAATATTTGAAGATCATAATGATTATTCAAATGGTGATTATGAGGTAAGAAGCACTGTATTGGAAGTAATTCGCGGAGACGATGCATGGGATATGATTTATGATGCAAATCTTTTCAATGATAAGCCGCAAGCCGATCAGGAATATATTTTGGTAAAAATATTTGTTGAATTTTTATCAACCTCAAAGGAGGATGTGCAATTTCAAGTTAACGATTATAATACATATGAAGCAGTATCTTCGGAGGGGGTGGACTATCCAATACAATCCATCGTTTTACCTGATCCTGAATTAGATATAGATATGTATGTAGGTGCTTCATATACAGGCTGGACCGGATATTTGATAAATAAAAACGATGCAAAACCATTATTGTCAATGGGAAGAGAATATGATGGATCTGGCGGTATATGGCTGAAAATATATAATGAATAGAATTTTTAAATTCATTCATTAGTCTTTTTTAAACAGCAATTTAAAAAGCCCCCTGGTCTTCATTGACCAGGGGGCTTTTGTTTTTTCTGTGAAGCATACTTTTTAAGTCGTATCAATTTGTTTTGGAGGTTCAGCTCTGTCATGTGATGCATCACTTTTTCTGCCTGCAATAAAAGCAGAAACAAGCCCCGCCACTCCACCTGCACCAATAAAAGTACCAGACCAGGGATAACCATGTACAGATGTGTAAGCGCCTGAAATAATCGCTGTTACACCTATAAAAAGGCCAAAACACTGCCCTCTTTTAGTATCACTTGCTTCATTTTTTAAACCTTCTATTTCGGCATCAATAGCTTTTGTTTCCATTTTATGGCGGTGTTGTGTTTCTTTTTCCGCCATGGAAAGGATGCGGTCAGCAGATCCCGGCAGAAGTTTTTCATATTCATTCAAAATTGAAGGAGGCGGGATCGGCCCATGAAACTGTTCAGCTACAAATTTAGTGTTAGCTATTACACTGTTATCTTTTTTTTCTTTTGGTAATGCGGGAACCGCATTTTTCTTACGGTTTCTTTTACCTTTACCCATAATTATGAGACCCTGCAGCTTTAGATATAGCTTTGCCTATCTTGATCCAGTCGCCTTTCAGACGGTCGGCATCTGTGGCCTTGTCAGGCACATAAGATCTGATCAAATATTTTTTTTTAGGATAGATATCCATTACGGAACCAATACCTTTTATAAAATTTTGAGATATTTTTTTACCCATAGTTTATTTCCTGCCTGCATAATTCAAGTTAACTTTTCATGTAATAATTACCATCATAAAATCTTTCAAGTCAATGATTTTATCTAATAGCAGCTTACAGTGACTGCTCCCTCAAAAATAGTGCAACGTTATAAGGGATATTACAATCCTGCGTCTGTTAAGGTGAAAATCATCGGGGTAAAGCCGATCCCCGTAAGTTTCTTTTTCCCTCTTACGTATGGCCGGGACGAAAAAAAGACCCGGTTCAGGAACGGTCAGCCCCGGCCATAC
>WGCX01000035.1 GCA_015493575.1 Desulfobacteraceae bacterium
GTCCAGACCTGCCTCATGGCGGTTATAAAAAGTTTTATGGCCACTATAATATTATTCCCGTGGCTTTTACAATTTTATTAAAATCGATATATTTTTCAAAATGTTCTTTAAGCAGAGCATAATCCCTGTCTTTGCAGGAAGCATAGTCTCTGTCTTTATTACAGGAAATGCTGTTTGTGCCTTCTTTTCTGTCCATAAAAACACCGGAGGCAGGAACTTTTATGCCAACAAGTTCAAGCCATGCAGATCTTATTTCATTAGAATCAAACAGCCCGTGTATATAGGTTCCTGCAATTTTTTTATCATCTGTAATACACCCGTCATGATCACTGCATTTTTCCCTGTTCCTTGAAATAACGTTAAACAGGGCAGATCCTTTATCAGGTAAAGTTTTAACAGGTTCAGTGAAACCCATGTGAATTTCATAACCCTCACCGCCCATGCCATTCCAGGAAAAGCGGCTTATTGTTGTGGTCTTAGGTGATTTTATAACCGTTTTTACCGGCAGAAGGCCAAGCCCTTTTGTTTTGCCGGGCTTATCCTCAGTACCTTCCGGGTCATCCACATATTCCCCGAGCATCTGGAAACCTCCGCATATCCCAAGAACATGGCCATCAGGTGACTTAGCATATTGTTTGATAATTTTATCCCAGCCGGTTTTTTCAAGCCAGAGAATATCCATTCTTGTGTTTTTTGATCCCGGCAGAATGATGGCCTTAAACATCTTTCTGAATTTAAAAAAATCAGCAGGATTCTCAATGAAAAACAACTGGAGATCCTTGATTTTTGACAGGGCATGGAAATCTGTAAAATTTGATATGTGCGGCAGTTTTACAACGCCAATGGCAGGTTTTGATTGATCAATTGATGAGGATATACTCTGACAATTTTCAATTTCAACGGAATCTTCAGCATCTATCCTGAAATGATTATACCACGGCAGCACACCGAAAACATCTTTTCCCGTTTTTTTCTCTATCCAGTCAACTCCGTCTTTAAAAAGAGAAATATCGCCCCTGAACCGGTTTATTATAAAACCTTTTACCATGTTTCTGTATTTTTCAGGAACACATTCAAGGGTTCCCACGATCTGGCCGAAAACACCGCCCCTGTGAATATCCGCCACAAGAATAACGTCTGCATCTGCATATTCCGCCATTCTGAAATTAACAATATCAAGGGGCATAAGATTCACCTCGGCACAGGAACCCGCACCCTCAAGCACAATAAGATCAAAACGGGCGGAAAGCCTGTCATAGGCTCTGCACACCTCATTAAAAAGAGATTTTTTCTTATCATAATAATCAATGGCCGTGCAGTTTTTAAAGGTCTTTCCATTTAAAACCACCTGGGAGCCTTTTTCACCTGTGGGTTTTAAAAGAACAGGATTCATATCCACATGGGGTGCCACACCTGCTGCCTCGGCCTGGACAATCTGCGCCCGCCCCATTTCAAGGCCTTCGGCGGTGATGCCGGAATTATTGGACATGTTCTGGGCTTTAAAAGGCGCAACCTTAACTTTCCTGTCTGCAAAGGATCTGCACAAAGCTGCCGCAACAATACTTTT
Source organism: Desulfobacteraceae bacterium (assembly GCA_015493575.1). Lineage (GTDB taxonomy): Bacteria > Desulfobacterota > Desulfobacteria > Desulfobacterales > Desulfobacteraceae > WGCX01. The sequence goes on from WGCX01000035.1 coordinate 1,568, forward strand.
ACCAACATCGGAACCCGTACCCAAAATTGCAATGGCCTTTGGTTTTTTCATTTTTCTATACCAACCCTTGCCATCACGCCCTTGGCGTAATAGTGCTTGACTTCCGCCATTTCAGTGACAAGATCCGCTTTTTCAATAACAGCAGGCGTTGCCCCCCTGCCCGTTATGACAAGCTCGACATGATCCGGTTTCATGTCAATAAGATCCAAAAGATCCTGTTCTGTGATTATGTTAAACATTACCGCCACATTTCCCTCCTCAATAATAACAAGATCATGCTCTGCATTTTTGAGGATTTCAGCAATTCTGTCACAGGCTTTTCTACCGGCCTTTACATCTTCATCCGAGGGTTTTCCCCTTACAAACTTACCTGCTCCATACTGCTCTATGGTGATCTGGCCGGCAAATTTTTCCATGGCTTTTATCTCAGAGTAATCTCCGTTTTTGAGAAACTGTACAATAAAAACCTTAAGCCCTGCCCCCATTGCCCTTATGGAAAGCCCGAGTGCTGCAGTTGTTTTCCCTTTTCCGTTACCCGTATAAACCTGAACATATCCCTTCATTTTAAAATTCTCCTTTAAAAATTTTTCCGGCAAAAAGAGCTGTTATACTGTCAAGAAAAAGCATCCCTTTTAACGTAAGATGAAAATGTTCTTTGTCCATTATTCCCATGGCTTTTAATTCAAGATCTCCGGTAATACTTTTAAAATATGAAATAAAATTTTCCCCTGTTAAATCTTTAAATTTTTTAAAATTAACCCCATGGGATGTTCTAAGGCCCAACATCACCATTTCAACGGTTGTTTGTTGGCAATTGAGTATTTCTTTACCAAGAACAGGAAGTTTTCCAATTTTAAGCTGCTCAATATATTTTTTCACATCCTTTAAATTCCAGGACCTTGTTTTTGTATCAAAGGAATGGGCAGAAGGACCTAAACCAAGATATGGAACCCCTGACCAGTATTTTTGATTATGAATTGATTTTGTTGTATGAATTGCTTTTCTTGTTTTGCTGGATGCAAAATTTGAAATTTCATAATGGGAAAAGCCGTGACTTTCCGTAAGATAACGCGAAGTCGCCATGAAAAGATCAGCTGTAACATCTTCATTTAATGGCGTGATAACACCTTTTTTACGGTCATTATACATTTTCGTTCCAGGTTCATAGGTCAGCATATAACAGGAAAGATGTGAGGGGAAAAAATCAAGGGCGGCATTTATATCTTCAATCCAGGTTTGCATATTTTCTCCTGGAAGCCCGTATATCAGATCAAGTCCTATATTTTTAAACGCTGCTTTTATTGCCCTGTCAATTGTTTTTTCTGCCTTTTCCGCTGTGTGAATCCTTTTTAAAAATTTTAATTTATTTTCCTGAAAGGACTGGATACCAAGGTTGATACGATTTATCCCAATGGATTTTATATTTGAAAAATATTCCTGATCCACGGTTCCCGGGTTAATTTCAATTGTGATTTCAGGATCTGAAGTGATGGTGAAAAATTTATTGATTAGATCAAGAATTTTTTCAATATCATCGGGATCAATCAGAGACGGAGTGCCGCCGCCAAAATAAATTGTATCAAACCTGTTTCTTAAATCCGACCTTAACTGAATTTCGCTGGCAAGAGCAGCAATAAAATCCTTTTTAAGGGAAAGATCGGAAATGGAATAAAAATCACAATACGGGCATTTTCTTACGCAAAATGGAATGTGGATATATAATCCTTTATTTTCAGACAAAACGTTTCATCACCTGATCAATCACAACATCGATGGTGTCATCAGTGACATTATACAACCTGCACGCCTCTTTCACCCTGTCCAATTCAAGGGAATTATCAAGGTCCTCAAGTTTTCTGAAAAGCCCCATTCTCCGGCCCATTCTGTACAGGATTTTTCTTTCAGGAGAAAGAGAAAGAAATTGATTGACCACATTGATCATTTTTTCTTTGTCACTGGGCATTTTCCCTTCAACCTCTTCAAGAAGATTAAGGATATGGTCACTTTTTACATATGAATTTATACCGGAAAGATTTTCAAGAAAGCGCTTTATCTCCTCAGCCATCATTATATCATTGCATTTTTTAAATTTTCCTGTCCTGTAATCTTCTGCAATAGGCGCACGTTCGGGAAGGGCAAGGCTTCTAAGCCTTATAAAATCCGGATTTATCCTGTTTAATGCATCTGCACTTTCAATGGCGTGTTCTTCTGAAAATTCAACGCCTCCAAGCCCCGGCATGACATATTCCGATAGTTCCATGCCCGCTTTTTTAATCCTGACGCCTGCCGTAATATGTCCCTGTTTTGTCACACCTTTTTTTATCATTTTAAGAACATTGTCAGATCCGGATTCCATTCCTATATGAATTCTGTTGAGCCCTGCTTCTGCAATACGCTTAAGGTCATCCTCCTTAATGAGAACAATGGTGCGGGATCTTGCATAGGAGGTGATCCTGTCTGCCATGGGAAATTGTTTTTTTATGTGTTTAAGGATATGCACAAGATCAGCAGGCTTCATGATAAGGCTGTTGGCATCCTGTATAAAAATGGATTTCATTCCCGTTGAAAACCAGTGCAGGGCTGCGTTAAATGCAGTTCTGTTCTTTAAATTAAAGGAATTAAAAATTTCATCCATCATATTGAGTTCAATTCTGCCTTTTTTGTCAATCTCTTCCATGATTTTCACAAGGTATGAATGAACAAGGTCAATATCTTTGATAATATGATCCACAGAGCGAAGTGAAAATTTTCTGCCTTTATAAACCGGACAGAACGTGCATCTGTTCCATGGGCAGTTTCTTGTCAGTCTCAGTAAAAGGCTGTCAGCCTCACTTGGAGGTCTTATGGGGCCTTGTTCAAAACCTGTGTAAATGTCTTTTTGCTTTTTTGTTTTTTTTGTCATAAACTATCCTACAATTTTTTTTATAAAAAAGTCTTTGTAAAAAAACGTGTGACTTTCATTTTTTGTTGATAAGCAGTATGAGATTCACCAGATCTGCCTCATGACAGCTATGCGCTGATCCTTGTTTAAACTAATTTTTAAAAAATATCAATCAGGATAAAAAATGGCTAAAAAAATATATTCAAAATATTGTCTAATCATCCTTATTGTCACAGCCGTCACGCTGGGATCACAGTCATACCCACAGCCATGATGAAAATGATGCAGGTCCTATTCAGGGAAAATCCCGCATAGGCAGTCTTGTTTCACTTGGAGTAGCCGGTGGCATGGTCCCCTGCCCTTCGGCAATTGTTGTCCTTTTAGTATCTATAACTCTTAATAAAATACTTCTCGGTCTGGCCATTATTCTGATTTTCAGCCTGGGACTGGCATCTGTCCTTATTTTAATCGGTATTTTTATAGTATCTGTATCAGAAGTATCTTCGAAAATGGAACGGTTTACCCCAATATTAAAAATTCTGCCGAAAATAAGTTCTGGTTTAATTCTGATACTGGGTATTATTATCACCTTTCATGCCATGATTGCAGCCGGCCTGATTTATGTAAAAGTATAAAATCATGTTCCCTGGATGCCGGATTGACAATCCATCCATGTAAAAAAAACAAAGATTACGCCTTGACAAAACAAAGATGATGTAATAGGCCTTATGTCATGCAGAGTGGCATATAGATAGACACGATGTGCATGCACGGGGATACAGGGATGCAATACCCGGAATCAAAGATTATTTTCCCACAGAAATTTTAACCCCACTTTTTTTTATTTTTGTAAGCCAGGCTTGTCCTTAAATTTTCAATAAAGCAGGTATATCCTGCACAATAAAAATTCAATTTAACTTAAGCTAAAAACTCCGCAGAACAGTTCATTTTATTCGAGTTCAGGGGAAAAACAAGAAATTGAGGCAGACACCTAGGTTTGGGCATCGCTCGCTTTAGTATGCTTTTACAGTCCCAAATAAAGGAATATGAAATACTGGCCGGAATTTACATTATAAGGTCGAATATTTACCAGTAAAAGCCAAAAAAATTAAATAAATTAAATATAAGGAGGTGATGCAATGGATTCGGATGTTGATGGAAAAAAGAAAAGTATTAAAAAAAAGAACCTCCCGGAAAAAGAAAAAAACGGGAAAATGACTGGCTGGATTTTTGGAATAGTGGTTGGTATCGTCCTTACCTGTATTATTGTACTTGCTTCCGGATTTATGATTGAGACAACAAACACAGATCAATTCTGTATTTCATGTCATTATATGAAGCCCTTTAGAACAGCATGGACAAATGCTGTTCACGGTGGGAAAAATCGCCAGGGTTTTGCTGCCCAGTGCGTTGACTGCCACCTGCCACATGGAAGTTTTGTTCAGTATTTTGCGACCAAGGCAAAAACCGGCACCCGCGATGTTATCCACAATTTTTATATTGACCCCTACACCTATGACTGGGCAGATGCCGCTGAAAAGCACAGACTGAAATTTACCTATGACAATGCATGCAGGCACTGTCATAATATCCTTCTGCCCCAGGGCCTTTCTGCAGGAGGATTTATCGCACACAGGGCTTATCTGCTTGGTGAGGTTAAAAAAAGATGTACCCAATGTCATCCACATGTCGGTCATAAAAATATGATGTTGGAAGTGACGAAATATCTTAAAGACACAAAACCGGTTAATTAACAAACTGCTGAACTGATGGTTTAAGTATCCGGGGGACTGACTTAAACCGGACAAAAAATAATAATCAGGGAATATTAACGTTAATATCAAAAAAGGAGGATTTTATGAGACTTGCAATGACAAGGTTTGTTGTGGCTTCCCTTGCATTGAGCGTTTTATGTTTTTCCGGAATGGCTGCTGCACAGGCAAATTATCCGGATCTTGCAGGTAAAAAAACGTTTGAGATCAAGCGGGGGTTTAACAAGGATGCTTTAACCTGTATAGAGTGTCATGCAAAAAAAATGCCCGGAGTTGTGGAATCATGGAAGCAAAGCACCATGAGCCATGCAGGTGTTTCATGCTATGACTGTCATACAGTTGAAAAGTCATCACCAATGGCTACCCAGTGCAAGGGACTGGAAGGAACTGATATTTATATCTCTCCCATGGTCTCTTCAAAAACCTGCTCAAGATGTCATCCCCAGGAGGTCAAACAATTTTTAAAAAGCGGCCACGCAAAGATTGCAAGCTCAGTGGATGCTGATCCTAAAAGAGCAGCTCTGCTGAAACTTGCTTATCAATTTGAAGGCGCTGCATTCATGGACAATATAAACGTTGATGTCAAAGGCGCTTTAACTCCAAAGGGAATGCCGCCTTACAACCGTGCTTCAAGGGCATCGGGCTGTCAGATGTGCCACGGGACCCAGGTGGAAATGGGGCCTGATCATAAACCCGTTAAGGAAACCTGGCCCGGAGGAGTGGGGGAACGCTATCCCGATGGTTCCATAGGCAATTGTACCGTATGTCATACAAGACATAATTTTTCCATTGCAGAGGCAAGAAAACCTGAAGCATGTGCATCATGCCATCTGGGTCCGGATCATCCGGATATTGAAATCTATAATGAAAGTAAACACGGACAGATGTATCTTGCACATGGAAGTGAATGGAAATTTGACAGTCCGCCCGATGCATGGGAGCCGGGAGATTACACAGCCCCGACATGTGCAACCTGCCATATGAGTGGAATCGGCGAACTTACCACCACCCATAATGTCAATGAAAGACTTAAATGGGATCTCATGCACAAAAAAAGTGTCATCAGAACCGGAGTGCGCGGAGATGGAGAAAAGGGCGACAAACTCATGCAGAAAGTCTGTATAAACTGTCATGGAGCGACCCAGACCCAGGTACAGAGAAAGGTTCTTGACAATTCAGTTGCCCTGTACAATAAATACTGGGCAGGTGCCGTTAAAATGAAAGCAGATCTCAAGGCAAAGGGTCTTCTTAAAAAAGATAAATGGAGTGACGGGTTCCAGGAATTGATGTACTATCTGTGGCATCACACAGGCAGACGGGCAAGACAGGGAAGTGCCATGAATGGACCTGATTATGCACACTGGCATGGTTTTTTCCAGATGTTTCAGGTGTATAAGGATATGCAGGCCATTTATAATTACAGGATTAAAAACAATAAAATTGAAGAATTAAGTCATGTAATGAGTTCAGGCCCGCTTTAAACCATAGTGAAGCTTTGTTTAAATCTATAATGCTTTCTGTTTAACTTCACATCCAGGCCCCTGATGCTGCTTTGCCGGTATCAGAGGCCTGTTTTTTTGCATTGTTTTAACGGACAGGTTGAGAATCGGAAAGGTTTTTATATGAAACTCGCTTCGATCCGGCCGTCGGGAAAAGGTATTACCCTTCACTCATGTATGCATTCGCATCTCTTCGAGCCTCGCAAATCATCCATGATTTGCTCCGAGGGAAATGGCAGTTCCTGTCACGTCCTGTGACCCACTGCCATTTAATCCGTTCAGGGCAATACCTGTTCCCGGCGGCCTTCAGTGTGGAGTTTCATGCTTTGTCAAAATCTCTGATTTTGTGTCCCAAGGACATGGCGGTTTATAAGAAATAAAACGTAACACATTACTTTTATTTCTTATTTTGTTGTGAGGCAAATCTGGACATGAATCCAGATCGGCCTCATGGCCGTTTATATGAAACTCTCGCTAAATTCCTTTAAAAATAAGAGTTTCAATATTTGTTGTGAGACCGTTTAAGAGTCACCAGATCGGCCTCATGGCAGTTATATGAAACGCCTGCTGAGTCCTTTAAGAATAAGAGTGGGCTTCGCGTCTTCGACCCTATATTTGTCAGAATCTTTAATTTTTTGAGGCGTTGTAACGCAGTTTAGATCCGCCTCATGGCGGTTATAAGAAAGATTAAAAGAACAAACGGGAAAATTTAAAAAAAGTCAAACGGAGAAAAAATACAGCATATGACAGTTAATATACATATACGTGCCAGCCACCGCAGGCATACAAACGGTCTTCAAACCGTACAGGTGCAGGGTAAAACCATAGGAGAGGCTCTTAAGAATCTGGTATCCCTGTATCCTGGAATGGAATCTGAAATTTTTGATAAAAAAGGTGAAATACTGGGTTATGTTGAAATATATCTGAATAACAAAACCGCCTATCCCGGAGAACTTGAAAAAAAAGTAAACTCCGGGGATGATATTCAGATCATTACCTTTCTTGCAGGCGGATAATTATTGTATCTTAGAGGATATCTCCCTTTGAACTTATGACAATCTTTTTCATTGGAATGTCAACACCTGCCTGCTCCATGGCTTTTTTCAACATACCGGGCAGACCTGAACAACAGGGAACTTCCATGATCAGGGCAGTTAAACTTTTGATGTCTGCTGTTTTAAAAATCTGCGTAAATCTTTCCACATAGTCATCAATGTCATCAAATTTCGGGCATCCGATCATTACGGTTTTACCCTTGAGAAAATCTGAATGAAAGGCCGGATATGCCACGGGTACACAGTCTGCTGCCACAAGAAGGTCAGCATTTTTCAGAAAAGGTGCATGGGGAGGAATAAGTCTGATCTGCACCGGCCAGTGCCCGAGATTTGATTTCGCACCACTTAATTCTGCAGGGATATTGGCCGATTCACAGGAAGCGGCATCAACAGCAAAGGTTTTAAGTTCCGTTGAAGGGCAGCCGCATGCAAGGGGTTCCGGGGCTCTGTCTTTTTTTTGTTTTTCAAGTTCTTTCAGGTATTTTTCAACGGCTTTTTCATCAAATTCATCGGTGACACGCTCAACAATGTGAAGTGCACCCTGGGGGCATTCTCCAATGCATGCGCCAAGACCGTCGCAGAACTGGTCTTTCACGACCTTTGCCTTTCCATTGATGATCTGTATTGCACCTTCGGCACAGGATGGGACACAATTACCGCATCCGTCACAGAGCTCTTCATCGATTTCAATTATTTTTCTTTTTACTTTCATTGTTTCCTCCCCGAAGCAATACTTCTTCTGCTTTTTTCTTTCCAGATTCCGTTAAAAAGGATTTGCCTATTATCCGCTTGATACGATCCTTATCCATGGGTTTTTCTTTACTGCTTTCCTCAAGATTGGTAATTAAATCCGCATCGTATAAAGATTTAAAGTTTACGGTCTCGTTTTCTTTGGGGTGATGATGATGCCCCACAATGTCACAGACCTCTTCAATAAAATCTTCTTTTGCATTGAGTTCTTCCATGATCTGCCTTGCAACGGGCGGTCCCTCAAGTTCCTGATATTTCGGCGCATTGGAGTTGTATTTCTCCTCGGCGTTTTTTATTCCTATATCGTGGAGATAGGCTGCAACAAGTATAATACCAAGGTTTCCCTTTTCATTTCTGCCGATTTCTTCAGCATATCTTGCAACTTTTACAGCATGACCGATTCTTTTAAAATCCGTTTTAAAATATCGCTTCATGGCTACGGCCACCCTGTCTTTGAGGAGATCATCCCTTTTTTTGAGAAATTCATCGGGCAGATTTCCTATACACTGCTCTGCAAACTGACAATAAGAAGCACATCCAAAATCCATTTTTGGATTTACAATCCTTTTTCCACATCCGCTGCATTTTCTTGAAGTATCATCTTTGAAGAACTCTATATTCGTGCCGCATTCTGGGCATTTACTTTCAAAAATAGCTTCCTTGTTCCAGTATTGTGTATCCTGACCCGGACATTTCATGGGCTGCTCCTCTTAAAATTTTCCCTTATCCCCGGATCATCCATACTGTACATCCGGAACATCCGGGGACAGGGAATCGTTATTTATGCCTGTATTCCTGTTATTCCTTTTATTTGCCCTGCATCATGGCTTCAATATCAGTGTCAGGATCACTTATGGCCTTGATATTAAAATTTTCCACAAGGACTTTGAGCACTGCAGGGGATACAAATGCAGGAAGCGTTGGCCCGAGCCTTATACCCTTTACTCCAAGGAAAAGAAGGGCAAGGAGAACTGCCACGGCTTTCTGCTCATACCATCCTATATCAAAAGAGATGGGGAGATCATTAATATCATCCAATTCAAACACCTCTTTGAGTTTAAGGGCAATAAGTGCAAGGGAGTAACTGTCATTACACTGGCCTGCATCAAGAACCCTTGGAATTCCGCCGATATCTCCAAGATCAAGCTTATTGTACCTGTATTTTGCACATCCTGCAGTGAGGATAATGGTATCTTTTGGAAGTTTTTCAGCAACTTCAGTAAAGTAACCCCTTGATTTCTGCCTTCCGTCGCATCCGGCCATTACGATAAAACGTTTTACAGCACCTGATTTTACTGCGTCAACCACTTTATCTGCCAGGGCAAGCACCTGGTTGTGGGCAAAACCCCCGACAATTTTCCCTGTTTCGATCTCTTTTGGAGGAGCGCATTTCTTTGCAGTTTCAATAACAGATGAAAAATCCTTTGCTTTTCCCTCTTCTCTGTCGGCAATGTGTTTAACTCCGGGATACGCAACAACACCTGTTGTAAAGATTCTGTCCTTGTATGTGTTCTTCTTTTTAATGGGAATAATGCAATTGGTTGTCATTAAAATGGCCCCGTTGAATGTTTCAAACTCTTCATTCTGGTGCCACCATGAGCTACCGTAATTCCCCTTTAAATTGTCGTATTTTTTAAATGCAGGATAGTAGTTTGCAGGAAGCATTTCACCGTGGGTGTAAACATCAACTCCTGTACCCTGTGTCTGCTGAAGAAGTTCATCAAGGTCTTTCAGATCATGACCTGAAATAAGGATTCCGGGTTTGTCGCCAACACCGATATTAACCTCTGTGATTTCAGGGTGGCCATATGCCGTTGTATTTGCCTCATCAAGAACTGCCATTGCCTGAACTGCAAAGTCACCGGCTTTCATGACCATTGCAACCATCTCGTCCACGGAAAGATTTTCCGTTGTGGAGGCCATGGCTTCAAGTATAAAATCGTAAATCTCCTGTTTTTCAACACCGAGAATTGCTGCATGGTCAGCATAGGCTGCAACACCTTTAAGCCCTATGATGAGAAGCTCACGCAGGGATCTGACATCTTCGTTTTCCGTTGCAAGAACTCCAACGGTTTTGGCTTTTTCGTGAAATTCCTCTTCTTTGTCGGAAAACCACAATGCAGAATCATCAAGATCCCCGTCAATTTTCCCTTCAACTTTAGCCTTAAGCTCTTTTTTAAGTTTCTGAGCCTGCCTGACCCATTCCACAAGATCATCATTATCAAAATTGACATTTGTTATGGTGGTAAAAAGTCCCTTGGCAACAAAAAGGGCAGCATCTCTCGCCCCCATGTCGATTCCAGCTTCTTTTCCCTTTTTTGCAAGCAGGGAAATACCCTTTAAATTAAAAATCAGCAGATCCTGGAGATTGGCAATATTTTCTTCTTTGCCGCACATTCCCCTTATTGTACATCCTTTGCCCTTAGCTGTTTCCTGACATTGAAAACAAAACATGATAATTCCTCCTTGTAACTTTTTTAAGAAATAGAATGTAACATATTACATTTATTTCATTTTTGTTATGAGGCAATCCGGGAAACTCCGGATCGGTCCCATGGCTGTTATATTCAAATTTTACGTCCAGGGCATTGTCTGCCCGATTGCAAATAATGCTTTTTCCCAAGCTGGTTATGAAAATAACCCATTCAAAGGGGAAATACATTGATCTATATCAAGATTTTTTTTTAAAGCAAAAAAAATATTTTCAGTAAGGGAGCCGGAAGAAAATAATATACGTATATCGTGCAGTATTTTTGTAAGTTTTCAAAGTGTGATGACAGGTGCATAGTCGAACTATTTGCCTGTTATCACAACAGAGAAAACGGGCAAAAGGGCAAACAGGATGCGTAAATTATTTTTTGGAAGTTCCCTAAAAGAACAGAAGACAAACAATTCCGCATATCTGAATTTATCTTGCTTTTTATATTATTATATGTTTAATAAATTATCATTTAGGATCTTTACTATAACAATCATGAGGCTGACTTAATAGTCTTATGCTTGTAGTATTCAGCTCGGCCTCATGGCCGTTATACAAAAACAGTGTGTCATAAGTCATAACCTTTGTTTTATGATTAAGAACAGGAGATAAAATTATGAAAATCAGGTACAAACTGGGGTTAGTTGCAGGGGGATTGTCTTTAATCATTGTAGTGATGTTTGCAATAACTTTTTACACAACTTCTCAGCAGAAAAATGACGGACTTATCATTAATCTTGCGGGAAGACAGAGAATGCTGACTCAGAAAATGGTCAAGGAGCTTTTTGCCTATGTCCGTCTGTCAGAACAAAAATTACCGGAAGGACAGACAAATAATACAGCCACCATGAAAAAATCAGTGCAAAAAACAATGAAAATCTTTGATATGACATTAAATGCACTTGCAGATTCAGGCAAGGCTCCAATGTCCCTTGATCCTGACAACACCACTTACAGAGAATGCCCAATGGCCAAGGGTGAGGTCGTTAAGCAACTTGCAAAAGTAAGATCTCTGTGGACAGAATTCTCCCGGCACATTGAAAATATTCTTTCCGGGCAGGATAAAAATGGTGAAGACCTTGCCTTTGTGAAAAATAATAATATGAAGTTGCTGGCATTCATGAATAAAGCCGTGATGATGATGCAGAAACAATCTGAAAAAAGTGTATCAACTCTAATCTTTAATCAAAGTATATGTATTGTATTGGGAATTATATTAATGATTTTCAGTATTTTCACAATCCGTAAAATTGTAAAACAACTGGACAATGCATCCAAAACAGCTATTGAACTGAGCAAAGGTGATCTTACTAAAAAATTTGAAATGGATCAGGAAATATCTGAAGACAAACTTGATGAGCTTGGAATACTGGCAAACAGTCTTAACAGATTTGTGGAAGCTCTTCACGGTAATATAAAAGACATAAACAAAGGTGCCGTGGAACTAAATACATCTTCAACGGATACAAATTCCATTGCCAAACAGCTTGCAGAGGAATCTGAAAAATCTGCCCATAAAACCCAGGTGGTTGCAGAAGCTGCAGACAGCATGGCAAATGACATGAATGCTGTTGCCGCTGCAATGGAGGAGTTAACAACCAACACCCAGTTAATTGCCGAATCAACTTCACAGATGAACATAACAATTAAAGACATTTCAACCAATACAGAAAATGCAAGCTCCATCGCCGATAATGCAGTTGCAAAAGTAGGTACTGCCTCCTCAAGAGTGGATGAACTTGGAAAAGCCGTGCTTGAAATCGGCAGAGTTTCAGAATCCATAACCGATATTTCCGAGCAGACAAATCTTCTTGCGTTAAATGCAACCATTGAGGCTGCAAGGGCAGGTGAAGCAGGCAAAGGCTTTGCAGTTGTGGCAAATGAGATCAAGGAACTTGCAAAACAGACAGCAGGTGCAACTGAAAAAATAGCTGAAAATATTAACTGGATTCAGGATTCCACATCCTCCACAGTGGGAGATATAAAAGATATCGCCAATATCATCAATGAGGTTAACGAGATTGTGGCAACCATCTCCGCAGCTGTTGAGGAACAGAGCGCATCTGTTTCTGAAATTGACCTTAATATATCCCAGGGAGCTGAAGCGATCCAGGAGGTAAGCTCCAATATAGCCCACACTTCTTCTGCTGCAACTGACATTGCAGGTGATATAACGGATGTGAGCAGTGCAATTGCAGAAGTTAATTTAAACTGCGGCCAGATAAGTTCAAATGCAGCAAGCCTTTCAAAACTTGCAACCCAGTTGAATGCCATGGTGGATAATTTTATCGTATGACATCAATTCTTGAAAAAATAACTGATCTTCCCATTTTTCATGGCCTTGATGAAGATCAGTTCACAGAATTGATAAGTATTGCAGAACGAAGGAAATATAAAAAAGGAGAGATAATTTTCAATGAAGGAGATGTGGGAAACGGATTATACGTTGTTGAAACAGGTAAAATAAAAATTTTTAAGCTTTCCTTTGAGGGAAAAGAGCACATTTTTCATATTTACGGCCCCGGTAAAATTTTTGGAGAAGTACCTGTTTTTACAGGTGAAAATTTTCCGGCCTTTGCCGAGGCCGTTGCTCCCTCAAGCCTTATTTTTTTCCCAAAGCAAGAAATTGCCTTACTTATTTCAGAAAATCCATCCCTTGCCTTTAATATGATGGCATCCCTTTCAGCGCGTTTAAGGGAATTTACTTTCATGGTTGAAAATCTTGCATTAAAAGATGTCCCGGCACGCATGGCTTCATATCTTCTTGTCCTATGCAAAGAGCAGAACAACACCGATACGATTACACTTCCTGTAACTAAACACCAGATATCAGGTCTTCTTGGAACAACCCCTGAAACAATTTCAAGGGTTTTCGCAAAAATGGTAAACATGAAACTGATAGATATGGACAGGAAAACAATAGCTGTTCTTGATTTCCAGGGACTTGTTGAGCTGGCTGAGCAGGGACAACAGGTAAAATTATAAAAAAGCAGTGCAAAAAAAACCTGATTATTGTTTATATCCGATCATACGCAGAAAGCCTTTTCTTTTTTCAATATCATCTTCTGTTTCAATACCCTTTGATGGAAATCCGTCAATAACTCCGAGAATTCCTCTGCCCTGATCTGTCTCTGCAATAATGACCTGTACGGGATTTGCCGTTGCGCAGTGGATACGTGCAACTTCCGGAACATTTTTTATTGTGTTGAGGATGTTAACGGGAAACATGTCTTTCATAAATATAATAAAAGAATGACCTGCAGAAAGGGCAAACGCATTTTCCCTGGCAAGCAGAATTAATTTTTCATCCGTTCCACTGTATCTGACAAGGCAGTCCATGGACGCTTCACAAAACGCAACCCCGAATTTTGCGTCTGGCACTGTACATACAATTGCCTCGTGGATATCCTCAATGGTTTTTATAAAATGTGAATGACCAAGAATAAAATTCAGTTCATCCGGGTTTTCAATGGTGACTATTGTAAGTTCCATTTTATCCTCCATGGTTTGTATTGTAAATTCCTTTCTACATGAAAAAACTGACAATTAATAAGCTTCTTTTGTATTATGTTCATTCTCGTTCAACTTATAAAATTTTCGATCCTTATACAGCGCAGGAGTCAATATATCCATAATTTAACTCAAAGTACATAGTTAATGCTGTATTTTAATCAATTTTGTTTACCTTTTATAGGAAAGAGCGTATTTTTAATAAAGTAACAAATGCTCTTTTTATACTCATTAAGGGGCAGCGCAGTTGAAATCTGCCTCATGGCAGTTTATAAAAAAGAGCTCAATTTTGACATAGTCACAAATTATTTTTCTATGTTCGTTGAGCGGTACCGCAGCGCAGTTAAGCTCGGCCTCATGGCAGTTATATAATTGTATTATATGCGGTCATTGGAATTTTTTGAGTTACTGCAGCCTGAAAGGGGATGCTGATCATCAGAATCAAAGATAAAAATAAATAACAGGTCAGGATCGGAGATGAAATAAGTTGAACAGAAATAACGCAGAATTCTTACCCCATGTACAAGGCGCATTAAAGGTTGCATACTCAACGTATTCGGCCTTTGATGCAACGAAGTAGATGGGAGAAGAAGACAAGCAATTTCGTTCAACTTATAAAATTTTCGATCCTTAAACAGGAAGGTTATACAAAATGCCAAAAAAAGTTATCATTATAGGGGCAGTTGCCTTAGGTCCAAAAGTTGCGTGCAGGTTGAGACGTATTGATCCGGATGCAGAAATTACAGTAATAGACAGAGACGAGTTAATTTCCTATGGGGGGTGCGGAATACCTTACTATGTGGGGGGTGATATTGCTGATATTGAAGGACTTTATTCCACTACATCCCATGCTGTCAGAGACATCGATTTTTTTACAAACTGCAAGGGCATTGAGGTGCTCTCGGGAGTTGAGGCTACAGAAATAAACAGAAAAGAAAAAAAACTTTTGGTCCGTCATCTTAAAAATGGGAAAAAAGATCAATTCAGCTATGACAAGCTCGTCATTGCAACGGGGGCAACTCCTGTAAGGCCTCCGTTTCCCGGAGCTGACCTTCCCGGTGTATTCATCGTGTCCAATCTTCACCATGCAAAGGCCATAAAGGACAGAATCTCAAAGGGACAGGTGGAAAAGGCGGTTGTAATCGGAGCCGGAGCCATTGGGATCGAAATGGTCGAGGCCATGACGGATCTATGGGGCGTTGAAACAACTATCATTGAAATGGCAGATCAGATTCTCCCCCAGGCCCTTGGAAAAAATATATCAAGAATTGTGGAAAATCACCTTAAAGAAAACGGTGTTAACCTGATGCTGTCGGAAAGGGTTATACAGATAAACGGTGATGGAAAAGGTGGATTGCAATCCGTTGAAACTTCCAATGGTACTATCCCGTGTGATCTTGTTGTAATGTCTGCAGGAGTGAAACCAAATACAAAATTTGCCGTGGATTCAGGTCTTGCCGTGGGACGATCCGGAGGAATTCTTGTTGACAGAAGGATGAAAACTACAGATCCTGATATTTACGCAGGAGGAGACTGTGTTGAACTTCGTAACCTTGTAAGCGGTGAAAACATGACAATGCCCTTAGGCTCCCTTGCCAACCGCCAGGGACGTATTATTGCAACTAATATCAATGGTGGATCCGCCCATTTCAAGGGAACAGTTGGAACTTTCTGCATAAAGGTGTTTGACATGGGAATTGCCAAGGCCGGGCTCACCTCAAAGCAGGCAGAAGCAACCGGATATGACCCTGTTCATTCAATTGTAACCCAGCATGACAGGGCACATTTTTATCCATCCTCAAAGTTGATGTACATTAATCTCATAGCTGACAGAAAAACAAGAAGGGTCCTTGGCATAGAGGCTGCAGGGCTTAAGGGCGATGCGATAAAGGCAAGGGTTGACGCTGTGGCTCCCCTGTTGAAAAACAATATTGATGTGGATGAGATATCAGAGCTTGAAACGGGATATGCCCCGCCTTTTGCATCAGCCATGGATATAATAAACAATGCCGGCAATACTCTCGACAACATACTTGAAAACAGGAATATCCCCATTGATGTACTTGATTTCATCGAGGAATTCAAAAAGGGAAAAACAAGGGTTCTCGATGTCAGAGGGCCAAAGGAAGCAAAGCCCTTTATTGAAAAATACGGTGATCAATGGATCAATATCCCCCAGGCAGAGTTAAGATCAAGAATAAAAGAACTCCCGCGCAATGAGCCCCTATGTCTGATGTGTGATACCGGGCCCCGTTCCTATGAGGCACAGCTGTTACTTCGCAGCAATGGAATTTCTGATACAAAAAATATCCAGGGAGGATATGGTATGCTTATGGTCACAGATCCTGAATTTGTTTAAACTTCCTTTTCTAAAAAAGTTTTATGCAGATCCCCTGCAACATCATAAATAACAAAGCAGGATGATTATTCATCCTGCTTTGTTTATTTTTAAAATATCTCCCCGTTCTCCAGATCA
>WGCX01000036.1 GCA_015493575.1 Desulfobacteraceae bacterium
GTTATAAGGCCTCCAACTGGAAGTGTGTTGGAGAGACAAAAGGCACATCCAAAAAAGGTCATAAACATCTTAAACATGGTAAAATCAAGGATGTTTATCTTTATCCCCTTAAGAAAAATTTTAAAAAACTTCTGACAGATGAAGAGATCTCTTGATAAATTCAATATCAGCAGTATCAGCAGGAACCTCAACAAAATCAACGCTGAAGTTTCAGTGAAGAACAATGTCGCCTTCCCATGCCTTGTTCTTTTGTCAAATTACAGGTTCAAAAAACGCTTTATCAAAATTCTGCCAAATGGAGACATTCGGGGCGGTTATGTAAGAATGATAAGTTCGCTGATTGATTTTTTCAATTTCAAAGCAAGACTTGGAGCCGATCTGTATAATGAAATCTTTCATATTCTCGTTGATATTTTCCGGCAGCTTAAGATGATCACATTTAATATTATCGCACATGACGGGACCCTTTTCCCCACAAGGGCAAGATACAGCTGCTCAGCGTCCTTAGCCTTTAACTTCGACAAAGAACTCATGCGTGGATTCCATCGATTTCTATTGGGGCAATGACACAAGAGCGCTCCTTCACCATTAATGCCTCATCCTCTCCAACATCCTCAAAATATAACTCAATGGCTTCCTTAATATTTGTCAATGCATCTTCCAGCGTCTCCCCTTGGCTGACGTATCCCTTTAGTGTGGGAACATAGGCAAAAAAACCGTTCCGATCATGTTCGATAATTGCATTAATCTGCATCCTGATTCTCCTTTATTGAGATGTGGTGTATGGGGCGAGTAAAAGGGGTCGGGCCACCGCGATCATTTGTTGTCTCCTATGGTCCTATGGGGTCTTTAGGCTGATGGACATCTTAGCCGCCATCTGTCGATGGTTTTGTTTTGCGTTTGGCTTACACTTCTACCTTTTCATCCAAACATCATCTCTGCTCCCGCTTATAAAAAATCCTGCCAACACGTTCGATGTGGCCCAACATATCTGGGTTTTTTATGTGGTCAAAAATCGATAGATCAAAGATGTAAGGCAAGAGTAGATCGTCAAGTTCGTTGCTGATTGTGTTTAGTTGCTCCAGAGTAATCCCCTTACCTTTCATTGTCAGATCGATGTCAGATCCTGGCTTATAATCACCTTTGGCACGAGAACCATACAGTACGACTTCAAATATGTTCAGATGTTTTGCGAAAACATCTACGATTTTCAGGACTACATCACGAAACAGACCGTATTCCGGCCCACTTGCGACATCACTCATAGCTGTCTGTATCCTCGAGAAGAGTGGAAAACTTTTCCTGCAACTCAACAAACATGGAATAATACCTTGTTAACACCGCCTGGGTTATTTCTTCCGCAGTCTCTTCGTTGTAGGTATGCGAGGTTTTGTTTCTACTTTGCAACATATCCATCCAGCCCTCTCCGTCGGCAATTAGCCCAGTGGCAAATGCTTGCCTGATAGCGTCCCTTGAGCCGTAAATATCACCCGTCTGCCCCTTATATGTTAAAAAATCTTTCATGGTGTTCCATGCAAGCTCGTATGTATATTCAAAGGACTTGATCATACCCTGCTTTTCCAACTCGGAGAGACCACCTTTTTCCACAAATTTCTGTAACTGCCCTAACGCTTTCCGATAATTGCTAAAACGTTGTTTCCAGCGAATGTCCAAACCATCACCCCTCATCATCAGCTCGCTTGCTATCCCTGAGGTCGCATTTTCCCCTCTCCCGGCAATTGCTCACTCCCCTGCCACTTATTCTTAAGCTGCGTGCCAGCGCCACCTCGCACGAGCCGCCCACGATAATGGAACACGGCAGGTTCTGTGCGGATTAAACTTATATAGCTCCGCCTTTTCAATTACATTGTAATTTTTTATGTAATCTGTTGTAATTATTATATTTTTGTTTAAATATGTATATATTGTTTCTTTTTTATCTATCATTGTCTGCATTCACTTAAAATCAGCATCCGTTGAGACCATTATCTCAGACTCATTCTGGATGTCAAATGATTCTGCTGTTTGTTAAGCAATTTTATGTAATTGAAGACTTGGACTTTTATAAGAAATATATATAGCAAAGTCAAGAGGGAAATTTACGTTTCCGGTATTAAGCAGCCTGATATGCTGAAAGGATATTGGATCTTGGGGTCGGGCCACGCTATCCTGTTGATTATACTTTATTAAAGTTCCAGAAATAGGCGTTTTTACCGCCTATATCATTGTTTTTGACCTCAAAAAGGCCATTATAGAAAAACATCAGGACATGATAGGTGATATGGGGCTGAATAATCCATATCCCATTAATTCCACATCTCTATTTTTTCTTTTGATTGTATGCTTGAACTTGAGCAGAGCAAAGTTCAGCTCTACAGTTGTCTCGGTATCTGTAGTTTCAGGTCATCATCAAGTATTTCAGCTATAATCTCGCCGCTCTTTTGCATCAGTGACTTCTGCTTTGTTTCATCCTGGACTGCTGACAGCTCCTTCATATTTCTTGAAAGATGTCTGATTTTATAAAATGTATCGATGATTGCCAAGGTTGTTTGTACGGCCAGATCACCTTTGAGGATGGTTGCCAGCATGTACAATCCTCTTTCCGTGAAGGCTTTGGGCTTGTATTTTCAGTGTTTGCCACGTCCAGCCTCTTTTAAGGTCGAAGTTTTCGACCTTAAAGATTCCCAACTTTCATCAGATAAATCCAGCAAGTACCCATCAGGAAACTTGGCAGGGTTATTTTTGACAGCTTCGTTGATTCTTTTGGTCTCTACACCATAGATTTCTGCAACATCGCTATCAAGCAAGACTTGCCCCCCTTGGATCATCAGGTGCTTGCCTTCGATATTTTCAAGTTTTACAATTTTACTCATATTTTACCGAACTGAAGTTCAAAAAAAGCCACATACAAGGAACTAAGGCGGGCGATGTCCGCAACCCATGACCCTGACACAATTTCTTGTGTTTTATTACAGAAATCCAGGGGTAAGGAACTAAGGGCGGATGGTAGTATATACGCCGAGGCAATTCCCGGGTGTTTTATAATAGAGCTCATGGCCCATTTGAGCCATCAATTGGTTCCTTAGCCCCTTGTCCTATAGCCCTTGTCTGAAACCCCATACATTATTTTATTTTTCACGGATGATCTTTTATATAAGGTTGGAATTCCAAACCAAACCAAACCAGTATAAAGGTGAGCACCCGTGAATAATTCTTTTATAAGCCAGTTTTCCAAAATATCAAATTCAATTACACCTGCTTTGACCTGGTCATCATCCGGGGATATATCCTGAAATTCTTCTCTCTTGCCTGTGTGGTCCTTTTTTTCAGGGTTCTGGGCGGCCCCTGTTATCTGAAAATTTCCTCTTATTTTCCTTTTCCGTGTGAATTCTATTTTGATAAATAAAGCTTATACGTCCCCTTTACCGCTAAACAAATCTAAAGCTGCTGATTTCTTTTATCTGTATTCCCATTTTAAGAAGTTTTTTTAACTGTGCAGGATCATTTATCTGTTTTATATGGTTGATGATTTCAGAAGGAATCTTCCCAAAACGTAATTCAAGAATTTCTATAATATTTTCCTGGGTGCTCTTAATCATTCCCTGCTGCATCCCCTGTTGCATGCCCTGCTGCATGCCCTGTTGCATCCCCTGCTGCATGCCCTGTTGCATTCCCTGCTGCATCCCCTGCTGCATCCCCTGCTGCATGCCCTGTTGCATTCCCTGTTGCATTCCCTTATTCCTGATATATTGTGCTAACATGGCGGTCTCCTCATGCTGAATAATGTTATGATAAAGCCGTTCCTGTTCCTGCTCGGTTATCTGGGCATAAATATCAATAAAATCCACATATTTATCAAAAAGCATACCGGAAACAAGTTGAA
>WGCX01000037.1 GCA_015493575.1 Desulfobacteraceae bacterium
AAAAATAATTTACGCATCCTGTTTGCCCTTTTGCCCGTTTTCTCTGTTGTGATAACAGGCACATAGTTCGACTATGCACCTGTCATCACGCCTTGAAAACGAACAAAAGTACTGCACGATATACGTATATTATTTTCTTCCAGTTCCCTAAAATTTAAACCGGTTTAAATCGTTATGGTTTATTAAAACAATTGCACAGGGGATTATTAAATAGTCCCCTGTTTTTCATTAATATGTTTCGTAGGAGTTAATTTATGAGTTCCGATTCTCTTGAAAAAGGATATAATCCTGCAGGAATTGAAAAAAAATGGTATGAATTCTGGGAAAGAGAAGGCTTTTTTGAAGCTTATGATAAAAGTGACCGCCCGCCCTATTCCATCGTCATTCCACCACCCAATGTTACAGGTGTACTTCACATGGGCCATGCCTTAAATATTACCATTCAGGATATCATGTGCCGTTATCACAGACTTAACGGTGATAATGTCCTGTGGATGCCCGGAACGGATCATGCCGGTATTGCAACACAGAATGTTGTTGAACGTAATCTTGCAGAAAAAGGATTAACAAGGGATCAGCTCGGAAGGGAAAATTTCATAGAAGAGGTCTGGAAGTGGAGAGAGAAATCCGGGGGAGCAATAATTAATCAGCTTAAAAGACTTGGAGCATCCTGTGACTGGGACAGGGAACGTTTTACAATGGATAAAGGACTTTCCGATGCCGTACGCAGGGTTTTTGTGAGACTTTACAAGGAAAACCTGATCTACCAGGGCCAGTACATCATCAACTGGTGCCCGAGGTGCAAAACAGCCATCGCAGATCTCGAAGTGGATTATGAAGACCAGGACAGTTTCCTTTACTATATTCGATATCCCTTTGAAAACAATAAAAATTCAAAAAAGAATAAAAATGGTCTTGTGGTTGCCACAACAAGACCTGAAACAATGTTCGGAGATACTGCCGTTGCAATAAACCCTGAGGATGACAGATATGCTGATCTAAAGAAAAAAACCGTAAAACTTCCTTTAACAGACAGAGTTATTCCCATTATAAAAGACAAATATGTTGATACGGAGTTTGGAACAGGTGCCCTTAAAGTCACACCAGCCCATGATGTCAATGATTTCAACCTTGGTGAGAAGCATGGACTTGAGAGGATAAAGGTTATTGATGATGACGGCATAATGACGGAACAGGCAGGAGAAAAATTTAAGGGGCTTGACAGGTTCAAATGCAGGGATGCTGCCGTTGCTGCATTACAGGAACAGGGCCTTCTTGTAAAAAAAGAACCGCTTAAAAACAGCGTTGGTCATTGTTACAGGTGCAAAACCGTTGTTGAGCCTTCCCTTTCCAAACAATGGTTTGTCAAAGTTGCCCCGCTTGCAGAACAGGCCATGAATGCCGTAAAAGACGGCAGAACAAGAATTATTCCGGAAACATGGTCAAAAACCTATTTTGAATGGATGAACAACATAAGGGACTGGTGCATTTCAAGGCAGATATGGTGGGGCCACAGGATTCCGGTATGGAAATGCGCTGCCTGCGGAGAACTTGTTGTTGAAGAAATTGATCCTGAAAAATGCACATCCTGCGGCTCCACAGAACTTGTTCAGGAGACAGACGTCCTTGACACATGGTTCAGCAGCGCTTTATGGCCGTTTTCCACAATGGGGTGGCCGGACAAAACAGAGCTTTTAAAAACCTTTTACCCGACAAATGCCCTTGTTACAGGATTTGACATTTTGTTTTTCTGGGTTGCAAGAATGATGATGATGGGTATTTTTTTCATGGATGAGGTACCGTTTAAAGATGTTTATATCCACGCCCTTGTCCGTGATGAAAAAGGCAAAAAAATGAGTAAATCAAAGGGAAATGTCATTGATCCCCTTAAGGTCATCGATAATTACGGGGCAGATGCCTTCCGTTTCACCCTTGCAGCTTTTGCAGCCCAGGGCCGGGATGTTAAAATGTCGGAAGACAGGGTGGAGGGCTACAGACATTTTGTCAATAAACTCTGGAATGCAGCAAGATTTGCACTGATGCATCTTGAAGAAGGCAAGGTCTGTGAAATCGATCAGAACAATCTTACAACTGTTGAAAAATGGATATTGTCAAGGACAGCAGCCACGGCAGAAGCTGTAAAAAGCGGTATTGAAAACTATAAATTCAACGAAGCTGCAGGCAGTGTATATCAATTTGTATGGCATGAATTCTGTGACTGGTATCTTGAAGCTGAAAAACCTGCCCTGTATGATAAAAACAACACAGCGCGCCAGGATACTGCAAAGGCGGTTCTTGCTGCAGTTCTTAAAAATATACTGATCATGCTCCATCCATTCATGCCGTTTGTCACAGAAGAGATCTGGGATATTCTGCCTATGGTTCAAGGCTCTGTGATGAAGGCTGTATTTCCATGTAAAGATCAGACACTCATGAAAATGCGTGATCCTGAAACTGAAAATAATATTAATTTCATTTTTGAACTGATATCGGGAATAAGAAACATAAGAAGCGAAATGAATATTCAGCCTTCCATGAAACTTAACGTAAAAATGGAAAGTTCTGATCCATTGGAAAAAACCTGTATTGAAAAAAATTCTGCCATGATTCAAAATCTTGCTAATCTTGGTGATATTGACTGCCTTGATCAATCAGAAATAGCCGCTTTCCATGGTGATGACGCATCTGCATCATCTGCAACCGCCGTTGTAAACAGCACCACGATCCATGTTTCACTTAAAGGTGTTATCGATTTTGAAAAAGAGGAATCCCGCCTTACAAGGGAAATTGAAAAAATTACAAAAGAGCTTTTATCGGTTTCAAAGAGACTTAACAACGAGAGTTTTCTTGATAAAGCGCCTGAAGCTGTGGTGGCAAAAGTAAAAGCAAAGCAGGAGATGCTTGAAATCAAAAACGATAAACTCAAAGATAATCTTAACAGGATCAGGGGAATGAAAAAATAAAATCCATGGATTATTTAACACAATTGATATCACTTGCCTTTCTTGAAGACTCGGGGTTCGGGGATTTAACTGCCCAGAGCATTTTCACCCCGAATCTTAAGGGGAAAGGCATTATCATAGCAAAACAGCCAATGATAATTGCAGGGCTTGAAGTTGCCGAAAAGGTGTTTAAGACACTTGATTCCGATCTATCTTTTGAAGCCCTGTTTAAAGACGGAGATTCAGTATCAAAGGGAGATACTGTACTCAAGGTTAAAGGTGATATCATAAACATGCTTAAGGCGGAACGGGTTGCCTTAAACTTTATCAGACATCTTTCGGGAATAGCGACATTAACCCGAACCTTTGTGGAAGCCATTGGAAAATTTGATGTCCGCCTGACAGATACCAGAAAAACAACTCCGGGAATGCGGATGATTGAAAAAGATGCAGTCAGGGCAGGAGGGGCCTTTAACCACAGAATGTCTCTTTTTGATGGCATTCTGATAAAGGATAATCATATCGCCGTTGCAGGCGGAATAAAAAATGCTGTAAAGGCTGTAAGAAAAAGGGCTTCACATCTTTTAAAAATTGAGGTTGAGACAACATGCATGAAGGAAGTAAAGGAAGCGCTTGAAGCAGGCGTTGAAGTTATCATGCTGGATAATATGACCCCTGCCGGGATGAAAAAAGCTGTTAATTACATCGGCGGCAGGGCGATTGTTGAAGCTTCGGGTAATGTGACCCTTGAAAATATAAAAGAAATAGCTGCAACAGGTGTTGATGTTATCTCGTCGGGAGCACTGACCCATCAGGCAAAATCCATGGATCTGAGCATGAAAATCAGTCTATAGATGTTTCAGCTTACTTTCCCATAGCGGCAGGATCAGCCCCATGATGCCGATATGGGCTCAAGTTCCATACAGGTTAATGGAAGTCAGGAAAAAAAATCAGAGATAAAATCTCGTTATCAGAGAGAAAATCTCGTTATACGAAAAGGCTCAACCCCGATGGAAGTTTCCTGTTCACAAACCATTTCCGAAACAAGTTTACCCGTACCCGTTGCCATTGTGATCCCCATCATTCCATGACCCGCTGCCAGAATGGCATTGTGCTGTTCAGGCAGCCTGCTGATAATGGGAATATCATCTGCACACATGGGCCTTAAACTTGTCCATTCTTCAATTAGAGGCTCACCAAACGGTTCTTTCATATAATTTTTTGCCGCTTCTTTTATTTTTATCAGTCTTTTCCGGTTTAAGCTGAGATTGAAACCTGAAAACTCCATGGTTCCGCCCAGCCTGTATCCCGTTTGAAAAGGCGTTGCAACCACATTTGATTCATACATATAGCATGGTGCTTTGGGGCAGATGCCGGGCCTTTCCATGGTGATACTATAACCTTTACCAGGTTCCACGGGAATTGAAATTCCAAGATTTTTTAAAATCAGCCCTGACCATGCTCCTGCAGCAATAACAAAATGATCAGCTTTAAACTCTCCCCTTGATGTGTAAACCCCTTTTATTTTATTATTTTTCACGGAAAAATCTTTTACATGGCAATTTTCCTCAAATACAACTTTTTTTTCCGTTTTAAGATACACTTTAAGATAATTGATAAGAAGATCAGGTTTTAAATGACTGTCTGCGGAATGTAAATATCCCCCTGCAATATCACTTTTTACAGCAGGCTCCCTTTCAAGAAGTTCCTCCTTTGATAAAAATCTGTGTCCGATACCAAAGGGCTCCAGCAATTCCTTAACTTTACCGTATTTTTTCAGTCCATCTTTATCTTTGCAGACGATAAAAACTCCCTTATCTTCCCATTCACAGGGATTCTGTTTCCCAAAAAAATCCTCGAACAATTCCCGGGACAAATTAAGGATTTCATTGCGCACACCCATGGAATGGTGCATGGATTTTTCATTGCAGTATGTCCAGAATTTATACAAAAATTTCCACAGCGGGATGTTGATACCGGGCTTTATGGAAAGCGGAGATTTTCCTTTAATCATCCGCACCAGTTCCGACTGCACGGTTCCCGGAGTGCACAGGGGAAGAAGATCACTGAAGACAAGGAGTCCGCAATTACCGTGGGACGCTCCTGAACCCACCAGGTCTTTCTCAATAATTCTGACTTTTTTACCTGCCATGGTCAGATAATACGCTGAAAAAAGACCTGTAATTCCACCGCCTATAATAATTATGTCGCTGGATTGTCCTTGACTGATATCACCTTTTTTTCCTGTTTGAACCATTGTACCGCCCTGCCCTTTCATTATCTGGTTAGATTACCATAAGCTTAAAAAAGTTTACGAAGCATAACTTTTATTTTCTCAAAATCAAAACGTTATTATTTCAAAACCATTATCCATGAATTCCGTCATGGAAGGGTGCCCTGCCATACCATCAAGAAGCTTAATTCCATGCTCCTCTGCATCTTTCAGGGTGCCAAGCTTAGCTGAGCACGCTCTGCATGCGCCTTCCACCAGGTCCTGATCAATCGCCTTTCCCCATAATTTGTTTAAAGGATGCTGAGGTGTAAAAAGTTCAGGAATCAATTTTACGCTTGAACCTTCCATAATTATTTTGACGACGTGTCCTTTTTCCTTCATATTCATGGCATTAAGCAACACATGAATAAAGCACATGGGGTCTCCGTTAAAAACAAATAATGCAAATTTCTTCATAAATTTTCTCCTTGTTTATTGTTTATTCGATTTTCTTTCCGCCGGTTTTATTAATGACCGATATGATCCAGTCTTCAATGTTTTTTGCACCTGAGGATCTGATTTCCCTGCGTACAAGCTTCATCTCAAGTTCAGCCCTTGCCATTGTTTTATGTCCTCCTGCAGAACCGCACATGGCAAAGGCCTGTTTTGCAGTATTCCCAGCCCCTTTTCTCAAACCGTCATTTCTTATGATAATGATCAGCTGTTTTTCATATATTCCCGAAATAATACTCCAGTTAACCCTTGAAATGGTGAGAAAAAAATCTGCCACAACCACAAGTGCATCGGGACTTAATATTTTACCTGCATGGAAAAAGACACGATTATTAAGGATTTTTTTCTTTTTTATGGCATGGCCCACTAAATCAAGGTCCTCCTGGGTAAGTACTGCCCGCTCAACCTTTGTAACAATATTTTTATCCGCAAATTTATAAAGAAATTGAAAAGCTCGGATATCCCTCAGGCTTGCCTGGCGGGTGAAATCCGATGTATCGGTCTTAATGCCCAGCATAAGCGCTGCGGCAAGTTTTGAAGATGGTTTAATTTTTTTTGATTTAATAAACTCTGTCATGATCGTTGCACAGGCGCCGTACTCAGGCCTGATATCGACATGGACTGCATTTTCACAACTTACCGGATGATGATCAATTATTGCATCAAAATCAAATTCCAGAAACCGCGGATTATGATCCGGCTGTGAATCAACAACCACAAAGGCATCAAAATCTTTTTTATCTATTTCATCCAGTGCAATTAATCCCGGTTCAGTATATTCAATCATGGCAAGATTATCAGGCCGTGTTATTTTATTAAAATGAGATATGGTAACTTCCTTTACCTTGCGCCATAAAAGCCTTTTTATTGCCATTGCACTGGAAATTGCATCGGGATCGGCATTTATCACCACAAGAACCCTGGAATTTCCATGAAAAAGGCTGAAAAATTTTTTAAGCTGTTCCCGGTTATTCATTTTTAATCCTTTCTTCATGCCATAAGTTTGATCTGATTGTCCGTCAAAAGTTGTGAATCTATTCATCCACAGGACTTTTTAAGAGGAACTTTTTACGAGAATGGTTTACGACGACACCAGGCTTTGTTCAATTTTCCCGATATGTCCGTTCCTGCTGAAAAATAATGTTAAAGTAATAAAAGCATATCCAATCACAGCAAAAACTGCAGCCCATCCGTAGAAAACACCAAGGGGCGCAAGTACAATTGCTGTGAGCCAGTGGATCAATATAATAGTTACAGAATGCATTTTTATGGGGAAATCATCAAACCTGCAAATAACGGACAAACCGCAGAGATTCCAGCCGTAGAGTGAAGCAAATACATGCATGCGTATCAAAAGTTTTGTTTTTTCAGGATCATAGTCCTTTGACATCTGCATGAAAATATATAAAATACCGGTTATGGCAGTAAAAATTAAAAATCCAATCCCGGATGTTAAAAATAATTTCTGCTGTACCCTGTCTGCAAAGCGTAGATAAAGAAAAAATACCGTTACAACTGCTGCAAAAAGACAAAAGGTAACAAATATCTGGGGAATAAATTTTTCAAACAGGATAAAAATAAAAAAGATGATAACCCCAAGGGTGATTGTCCAGAAGCAGAGTTCCATCAGTATCTTTATGGATGAAGTTTCCGTTTTTTCCATCATTGAAAATACCACAGACAGAGTTATAAGCGACAATGGAAAGGAAAAGCCCAGGAAAAACGTATTTAACGTCAATTTTTCCATTGTTACAAATTTAAAATATTCATTATTTAAAATAACAAGGCTTGCAATGACAATACCAATGGAAAGACATAGAAGGGATGCTTCATGAAATTTTTTTGATACAGGCCCTTTAAATTTAAAAAACAGAACGGGGAAAAAAGAAAATTTTTTAATTCTTATTTTTTCCACAAGCATAACAAGTGGAACTGAAACGATGATGGTAACGGGATAAATTTTTAAAAAAGCCGAAAAAGCATAGACAAGTGAGCAGGCAAAAAACAATTTAACATTCCTTGTCATCTTTGTTTTTGCCTCGGTATAATAAAGGAGAATGGAACCTCCTGTACAGAGATTAAAAAGAAAAATATGAAGCCTTTCAAAACTGTAATTTTTTACGGGAAAATAAATATCGATAAAGCCGAAAACAAGGGCTATGATCATCAACAGGGAAAAAAGCGTTTTCAATTTTGTATTCATTTTTTAATTTATCCGAATTTATATATTTATGTAATCCCATTGATTTGTAAAAAATGCGCAAACTGCTTTACATGCCAAGTAAATCCTTTAATGCAGGCAAAAGGGTTTTGTGCTGGAAACTGAACCCGTTGTCAAGTAATTTTTCAGGTATGACCTTTGCGCTTGTCAAAAGAGTTTCTTCTCCCATTTCACCCCATAAAATTTTTGCCATAAATTCGGGAATAGTGAAAATTAATTTTTTTGAAAAAACACGGGACAATGTCTGTGAAAATTCTTTATTGGTTACAGGACATGGAGATGTGAGATTCACAGGCCCGTTAATCTGATCATGATTCAGTATGAATAAAATACCAGAGATAACATCATCAATACTTATCCAGCTCATATATTGCCTGCCGCTGGCAATTTTTGCTCCAAATCCCATTTTAAAAGGCAGCATCATCTTTGCAAGTGCTCCGCCTGCCGGAGTAAGCACCACACCTGTTCTTAGCTGAACACTTCTCATTAGTGTATTTTCCCGTCCGGGAATGGATGCCTTCTCCCATTGTGTGCAAACTTTTGAAATAAAATGGTCACCTGCCAAATCGTTCTCAGTTAAAATCCTGTCGCCCCCGTTTCCATAAAATCCTATGGCAGAGGAAGATATAAAAACATCAGGTGTATGTGCAAGGCCAGCTGTTTTTTCGGCAAGCAGCTGTGTTGAAATGACTCTGGAATCAAGAATCCTTTTCTTCTGTTTTTCCGTCCATCTTTTATCAGTGATATTAACGCCGTTGAAATTTATCACAGCATCAATTTTTCCTTTACTTTCAAGGTCAAGTATCCCCTTATAAGGATCCCAGAAAATCTCATCATCCGATAATTGTTCTTTTTTACGGGTAAGCCGAATCACTTCATGCCCCTGGGTACGTAAAAAAGGAACCAGGGCACTTCCTATGATCCCGCCTGCACCTGAGACAATGATCCTTCTCTTTATTCCGGCAGGGTCATAGTTATTTTCAAGATCATATTTCAGTACTCTGTGTCTGTAAGTAAACATTCTGTTAAACTCTTTTAAGGCAAATCCGTAAAAGGGACGGCTTAAAATACCAAATGGAAGCTGAAATTTAATTTTATCCTTCATTATTGAGTTATAAATTCCATCTGATTTAAATATATGACTGTGCTCCCATCTTTTAAAGGGGCCTTTTGTCTGTACATCTTTAAAAATCTTATTTTCCTGATATTTGATGTGCCTGGATTCCCATAACATCGGTATTTTAAAAAGCTTGATCCTGAAGCGGATGATTGTGCCATTTTCAATTCCATCATTGCTGCGGAAAATCATTTTTAAGGGCGCCCAGGAAGGTGTGAGACGTGATATTGCGCTATTTTGTTTATGCCAGGCAAAAAGTTTTTCAACCGGTACATTTATTCGGGTTTCTTTTATATAACGGCCACGGGGTCGATCCGGATTTGCCCTGATTTGCCTCAAAGAATCAAAAATAAAAATCACACCTTATTTTTACAATACAAAGATTAAAATTTTATTGTCACAGTGCATTGCACTTAATGCCATTGCAAAATCTGAAAAATGATCAGTCTGCAGCTTTCTTTTCTTTATAAATAAAATACAGGTTTCGTGTGTAAACAAAAACTCCAAAGGACTGTCCTAGTATAAAAACCGGATCTTTTCTGTAAAGTGCGTATGAGAAAAGGACAATTCCACCTGCAAGGCTGAAATACCAGAATGCAAGGGGAATGACACTTTTTTTATTTTTTTCAGATGAAATCCACTGTACAACAAAACGCATTGTAAACAGTCCCTGTCCAACAAAGCCGATTATAATCCACAAGGTTTCCTTACTCATTTAGACTCCAATTCACTGGACCCTGGTCTGTCCATTTCTTCTGTTATTGAAAGTTTCATTCTTCTGTTCAGCCACATAACTCCGGCAAGGTCCACAATACCCACCCATAATCTATTCCATACACCATACTTGGATTCTCCGTATCTGCGGGGCAGATGATTGACTTCCATGGAAATAACTTTCCCACCATGACGCTGTACAAGAGCCGGTAAAAATCGATGCATATGGTCGAAAAATGGAAGCGACAAAAAAGTGCTCCTGTAAAATATCTTTAATCCGCATCCCGTATCCGGGGTATTATCTTTTAATAAAGATGATCTTATTTTATTGGCAATTTTAGAGGAGAACCTGCGCAGCGCATTATCGTTTCTTTTTTTTCTGTATCCTGCAATCATATCAACATGATTTTTCCGGTTCCGCTTAAAACACTGAATCATGGCCGGTATATTCTTTGGATCATTCTGGCCGTCTCCGTCAAGGGTAACAATAATCGTTCCGTCTGCAGCATAAATTCCCGTGTAAAGCCCGGTACTCTGTCCGCAGTTAAATTTATGATGTATTATTCTAAGACAGGAAAGCTTTTTCTGTAAATCGCAAAGCACAGAAAGCGTCGTATCGGTACTGGCATCATCAACAACAATAATTTCATAATTTTCAATGGAATTCTGCATCACATTATTGATACTTAAAACAAGATTTATGATATTTTCAGCTTCATTATAAACGGGTATAACAATTGAAATTTCCATTAATTTATTTTCCTTAGATTAATTCCGGTGATAGAAGATGTAATCTGTTTTTTATGAAACAGAGAAATTCTGTATCATATTTTTCGCCATTTACACTCCAGTCAATATCTATTCCGATCACCGCCATATCCATTTCCCAGGTAATAATTTGATCACATAATCTCGCATAATCTTTTTCAGTGGTCATGATGAGATCAGCTTCCGATTCTTTTCCCTTTTCAATTATGTATTCAATATCCTGTTCATTATACCTGTAGTGATCCATGAATTCAAGATGGTCTTTAACCAAAATATTTAAATTTTCAACTGACCTTTTAAAGGCCTTGTTATCTGCAATACCGGAAAACAAAAATGCTTTCTTACCGCTGAATTCATCAAGACTGTGCCCGTTAAGACTGCTCCTGTCATTATCAGGCATGGTGATATCATCATGCTTTTTAAAAAGAAACAAAAACGGTTTATGACTGGTGTAGAAAAAAGGCTTTCCCATGGCCTTTATTTGCTCGTGATATTTCGGCATCTTACATTGATCCCAGGCAGGTATTTTATCAGTCATGTCATTTACAGACCCTTTTCTGCTGGACTGTCTCAACTGAGATCTTGTAAAAATAACAGCATCAGCCCGTTTTTTCATTTCACAAGGAAACTCCCTTAATCTCCCCGCAGGCAAAAGTCTTTTGTTGCCAAAAGGTGCTTTAAAATCAAGGAGTACAAGATCGATATCCCTATGAAGCTGAACATGCTGGAACCCGTCATCAAGAATTATAATATCGGGGTTAAACAATTTGACTGCCATCATTCCTGTTTTAAAACGATTTTTGCCCACAACCACAGGAAAAGAGCATCTTTTTGCCATCATATATGGCTCATCCCCGGCATCCTGGAAAGTTGCAAGTACAAGACTGCCGTCTCCGGCAACTCCCATGCCATTTTCCATTCTGCCCCTGTACCCCCTGCTCAGTACAACAGGTTTAAGACCTGTTTTTTTAATGACTTCTGCAAGGTAAATGGCCATTGGAGTTTTTCCGCTGCCCCCTGCAGTAATATTCCCGATTGAAATCACAATACAGGGAAGTTTTCTAATTTTTAAAAAATTCTTTCTGTATAATAGAACACGGCATTTTACAATAAAACCATAAACAAATGATATTAAAATAAGAAAAACGGTAAAAAAATCATCCCATGACAAAGAAAATGTTTTTAAACTGAATTCTCTTGTTGAAATCTCTATGATTTTTTCTTCAAGCCTGGCTTTAAATAATTTTATCGGCATTTTATTGTAGTGCTATTTAATTGTTAATTCATTGAATTATTATAGTGGTCCCCAATTTTAAGACAATTTTTGATTTTTTCTTTCATTTATTTTGTATATTATCAGGGTTCCCAGCATGACGTACAACGATGAGTATATGAGGCGTGTCGCATTCTGAAATATTTTTTTTCAAATTACCATACATTCTCATTTAAAACATAAACTTTCAGTGTAACAATTACTTGCGGCATGACTTTATAAATTGTTACAAACTGTCTTTCTTCAATCTTTCAATTTCTATTCTTATTTCTTCAATCTTTCAATTTCTATTCTTATTTCTTCAATCACTTCTTTGTTTTTAATAACTTTTTTATTTCCAGTTCGAGTTGAGAATACTACAAAAACTTTTCCACCATATTTATCTTCAAAATCTTGAAAACTCGCACTCATTCTTTCAGTAATCTTGTAATTACCAAAATTTGCATTTGCTGTAATTGGCTTTATTTGAATGCCAAAATATTTGTTTCCAACTTTTCCGAGATAATCAATATCACCAGCGTGGTCTAATTCAGGATCGCTTTCTTCAAATTCAATTTCCGGAAATATTTTTGCAAGTCCATCATTTATTACGGATTTTTCTAATAAAAATCCATCGTAGGTACGTACAATCGTAACCTCATAAATATAATCTTTGCAGTCTTGTAATGTTAAATCTTCAAAAGCAGCAGTCCATTCAGGAATAACTACTTCCGTTATTTTTGCATACAATCTTTCTCCAAGTTCGTTTAATGTTTCTCTTGTTATTTTAATACTATCTTTTTTCTTGGTATATGCTTTTTCAAAATAAAATTTTTCCCATTCATCAAGAGCTTTGGGTTGACATTCTCTTATTAATGCCATCACTACGTCAACTTTATCAGGTCTCGTGAGTTGATATGTATTACTTGTATAGTTTAGTAATTTTTCCTTTTTACCAAAAGGTTTTGCAAATTTTTTAATTTCTTGTTTTGCCATTATACGATTTCCTTGCTTAAATGTATAAATTTTTCCTTATTTTTATAATTAAATGTCAAATCAGCATCTACAAAACCATTTTTGATTAGATGAGCATTTAAAAATGTTCTATTCTTTAAATACAAATAAACCATTAAATGATTATTATCATCGTGTTTGGTTGCATCATATTTTAGAAAAACCTTTTGTCCTTTTGTTTTGAGT